>DAHVAI010000049.1 GCA_027314685.1 Nitrososphaerota archaeon
CTAGGCGTCCGCCACGACGCACCTGTATAACTTCGGCCATTATGCTCACTGCTATCTCTTGTTGGGTGATTGCGCCAATGTCCAAACCAACGGGTGCATACACCGTGAGAAGCTTATCGACCGGCACGCCTTTCTTGATTAGGTCGTTGTATCCAGCGTTAACCCTGTTCTTGCTTCCAATCATTCCTATGAATCGTGCTTTTGAGTTTAGTACGACTTCGAGTGCCTCGACGTCATACCTGTGTTCGGTCAGAATCAAGATACTGTCGAATGGGGTTATTTTGATCTCTCGTATTTTGTGAAGTACTGCTTGAGAAATTACCTCGTCAGCTTCTGGGAACGCCTCCTTCGTCGCAAACGGGTCAAGCACAAGAACCTTGTATCCCAACATGTGAGCAATTTGTGAGCATCCTATCGATATTCCCCCGGCTCCGAAAACTATCAGCCTTTCAGGTGGTTCAACTAGTTGCATCATCATCTTCACTTTTCCTCCGCAAGACATCCCGATACCGCTCCAACTATCATCGCCCAAATTGAATTCTTCGATTCGCGTTTTGCCGTCTTGAAACAACAGTCTGGCTTGGTGTACGATGTACTTTTCGATGCATCCGCCACCAACCGAGCCCCAGATCGGGCCGCTTTCTGGTATAGCCATGTTGGTCCCTTGACCTCTTGGGACAGATCCGTCAGATTCAACAACGTTCGCTACTACTACTCTGATTCCTTCGCAGATATTTTTGCTCACGAATGTGTAAAAATCCTCCATCGCAATTCACCTAATCCCATCTTGTCCCACACGGCCCTATTACCGGTACCTGATTGTCGACCTTCTTTTCAGGACTTTTCTTTACAATCAAGTGGAAATCTGAATTGATCTGATACGATTTCAGTATCTCCTGACCATGATTCCAGCAATACTTCAATACATTCTGCTTGGAACCTTCATCATTCACAATTATCTCAATGACTTTGCCAATTTCTTCTCGGGCAATAGCTTCCTTGGTCATGAACACTGGCTTTGGGCAGATTTGATTTTTGCAGTCGACTACGAGCGCCGATTGACCTTCAAGAACGTTGCTTACTTCAGATTGCAAGACGGAAGAATTGTCTCCTACAGCAATCTACTGGCGTTCAAATTGATTTATTCGCAATCCCGAACCTGTTCGGGCATCTGATGGCGGTGTTATATGAGATTCCGAGGTATAATTTGGAAGCAGTTTGGATTGTTCTTCGCAAACCTGAACCTATCTTCTCACTGCCAACATTGAGAATCGTATCTTCTCTTTATGTAATCATGATTCATTTTACTATCACAGATGCAACTGAGCGCCGCTGCTACAAAGCAAAAAGTGCGCGACTACTACGTAGAGACAAAGCCAAGCGTCGTGTACTTACTAGTATTCACTGCCATAGCTTCATACATTGCTTCATCAGGATGGCACATTTCAGTCACAATGTTAGTTCTCGTTTCTGCCTCCGTTTTCTTGGGTTCTGCCGGGGCTAATACTCTTGGGAATTACTTCGACAGGGACATCGATGCGATGATGAAGCGAACTTGTCTTAGGCCAATTCCTTCAGGAAGGATAACCGCGGAGCATGCTGCCGAATACGGAATAGCGCTCTCTGTGCTCAGTCTCGTGATAACATTTTTCTTCATTTCTCATCTGAGCGCGCTTGCGATGGCTATTGGAATCGTCGACTACGCTGCTGTGTACAGCTTTCTTCTGAAGAGAAGGAGCTCTTTGAACATAGTAATGGGTGGATTTTCGGGAGCGATGCCCGTCCTTGTTGCATTTTTCGCAGTCAGTGCGCCTGCAATTTCTCTCTACACTGCCCTGTTCATGGGATTTCTAGTATTCTTCTGGATACCAGAGCACATCTGGTCCTTAGCAATCAGATTTCGTGAAGATTATTCGCGGGCAAAGATACCCATGCTTCCAGTGGTCGTGTCCGAGAAGAAATCAGTCCAAGTCATTGCCCTGACAACAATCATGATGGTCGCTTATAGCATGCTACCAGCTTTCTTTCCTTGGATTGGGCTTCATTCTATTTACATCGTTTCGATGACTGCTCTTGGAATATTCATGCTAGCACTAAACGTCTGGCTGCTTTTCAATCCCAGCGCGACCAGTGCGTGGACTGTTTTCAAGATTTCAAGCCCTTATCTCTTCCTCGCTTTTGTTATGTTCATGCTTGACGTTCTAGTGCACTAGCTCCATAACGAACTATCAGCCAAATATCAAATGGTGTCGACTGTTCTCCTTACCGCTTCGGCAATGTGGTCAATCAGTTCGAAAACCCTGGTACGAGGCGTAGGATTGCAAAGCTGTCCCGCGAGCCTGTTAGCCTTTGAGGCAACAAGTCCAGCTATCACCGGATCGAAACCGCCAGACACAAGTACAGAAACCATTCCAGTGATCGTATCGCCAGTTCCACCCATAGCTTCCATAGCAGGGATATTTGGCTCGGATATTTCGTGAATAACATTGCCGCCATCCACGATGTAATCCGTTGGGCCTTTTACCAACAGATATCTGGGCGCGTTCTTCGTTTCATACGCTACGTGGACCAGTCTCAGAACTTCTGACGTATCGACTTCGAAGAGCGCAGCTTTCACGTATGCTGGATGCCCAGCGTCAGGGTCAGCCAAGAATGATATTTCTCCTGCATCTGGAGTAAAAAGATCAAACTTGTCACATAGTTTAGTCGCCTTTGCTATCAACAAGGCTCCAGCGTCAGCGATCATGAATGGCCTCTTCAACCAATAGTCAGTCATTTCAACAAAGTCCATGAACTCTTTCCTAAGCGGCAGTATGTAATGCACCGTGACTGCAGACGCCCCGAGTGCGCCCGCATCCTGGGTTAGGTACCTGTAAACCATTCTTGAACCGGTGCCGTCTCCGAGGTCGCCAGCGACGACGCCCATAGGCGGCTCGATACCAAGAGCTTCAGCCGTCTTTGATGCTGCAGCCATCATAGCCACTGCACCTATCGAATGCATTTCTTTGGGAATCTCGGTCTGATCTATGAACATGTCAGAGTGATCATACTTGATTTTCCCAATGATTACAGAAGTGTATTCTACTGGCAGCGTTCCTGAGAGAAGAAGCAAGCTACTTGTTCAACCCCTTCCACTGCTTTAGGGCGATTTCGTACGCCTTTTGTAGAGTGTAGGCACAGAGCGTGTGTCCGATCTGAGCAGGAGGGTCCACGCTTTCAAGGTTCTTTCCAATCATTTGCATTGCAAGCAAAGGAATATCTGGACAACCTCCTCCAGAAATGTTGACTATGATTCCAGTGATCTTCTCATAGGTGAGCTTCATGTTGCCAACCCTAATCATGAGATAAACCCCGTAGTCTACTTGCTTCACGAGATTGCTCAGTTGGAGCTCAGGTAAATCACCTCCAAACTTGAAGATCACATCCATTACCAGAATTCCGCGCTCTTTCAATAACTTCTCTGCGCTAGCTACTTCTTGAATAGGGATGGAAATCGCAAGGTCGCAACCTGTTCTTACGTCAGGTGGAGGAGATCCCGAATGAGTGTTGAACCCTGCGCTTGCTAGAATGTCCTCAGCCCTCATGCCGTCCCTAAAGTGCTCGAATAAGAAGACAGATCGGTCTTCCTTGCTTTCAGTTTCAGTTGTCAAACAGATGTTTCTTTGGTAACCATGCTATTAAGAAATTTGAGGCGTAGTGAATCACCTGTGAAACGGCTCAACCGCTCTAACTATTGATTTTCCACATTCCCGAGGTACGTAACGAGAAAATGTTTATGATGCCAATTCCTCTATCTTAGCGACAACATGACTCACTTCGGAATCATACTTATGTGGGGGGCCGTATCAAAAGCAGAGATGGGAAACAGCCTGCCATATCGCAGATGCAGCATTACGAAGATCCGATTCAGTAACCTTCTTTCTGTTCATGGACGGAATTTACAACGCGCTTGCAACCCAGCACTTTCCTGGTGTCAAGAAGGTTCCGAAGGATTACTTTCAGTCATTGATGGATCGTGGTGCAGAGGTGTACGGATGCGAAGTCTGCACAAATAATAGGGGCCTCGAAGAAGGTAAGGATTATCTCAAAGGGATCAAGATTACAGGAGCGGCGATTGTCTCAACCATGGTTGAGAGCTGCGACAGGATAATTACGCTTTGAGAGGCAAGAAGTTATGACAGTTTATTTGGTCGATGAGTCGTCGTTCGCGCTAGCTAAATCGTTTGCGTCAAAAGATAGTGATGCGCATCTAGTACTCTTGGAAGATGCGGTCTATCATGCAACTACGGAACGCAATGGCCAGTTGTACGCGATAACTGACGACGTGGAGCGAAGAGGATTGAGATCAAAGTTACAGCCTAGCATAGTTCTCATCAGCTATGACCAAATGGTCGAGATGATGGAGAGGGAAAGAGTTGTCAACCTTCTGTAGTTGAGAAACTTGAAAAGAGTCTTCATTTCCTTCCTCAATTCCCCGGTCGGTAGCACATTCTATCTTGAGGGACTGCGTCTAGCACTTGGAACTCTCAGCGGTTCCGAAGATCACAATGTTACGGTGGCCTATCTAGGAAGGGGTGCAAGGTGCGCACTCAAAGGGGTCGACAAATCTTACGCGGTTGGATTGATTGAACTATTCAAAAAGAATGCAGCGGGGAAGAGGTTCTACGTCGACAAAGAGTCGTTAAGCCAAGAAGCAATTTCAGAATCAGAGCTGGACGAAAGTTTCGAGGTCACAACTAGGGATGAGCTTCGTAAGAAGATCCTCGAAGCTGACGTCACGTTTAGCTTCTGAACTTTCATTTCTCTAATTTTAGTTTCTCAAACCGTTTGAGATCGTCTTGAGTATCGAGATCGAAGAGAGCACCTGTGCCTGCCTCCACAGTAACTGCTTGTGATAAGTGGTTAACCACTACCTTCTTCAGACCCCGTGTGCTTTCGTCTATCTCCATTATCTCCTTGAACAGACTCCTGTCAAAAAGGATCGGATGACCAGATCTTCCTTGATGGCTAGCACTCACTATGGGAGCGCGAGTCTGCTCGTATTTGTCAATCACTCTATTGATTATTTTCTCCGAAGTTAACGCCATGTCGCCGGGCTGTATCATTATCGCATTAGCATCTGGACTCGCTGCAGATAGTCCCTTTCTTACTGAGAAGCTTTGTCCCTTCATATAATCCTCGTTGAAAACGATTCTGCATCCGTATCCTTGAAGCAAAGATCTCACCTTTTGGTCATCATGGCCCGATACGACGAGTACTTCGCTAACACGTGAGCGAAGAGCTGTTGAGACTACACGGACTAGCAGCGGTGTATTCTCTACAGGTTCCAGCATCTTGTTCCTTCCAAATCTGGAAGAGAGCCCCGCCGCAAGCACTATCATAGTTATGCGGCGATTGGAGTTTTCCCTAGCTCCTAGTTCTCCCTGGAAAGTCATGCCAATCCTAGAGCAGGCTTGTTATGCTGCCGAAATTAGTCTTTTCACTTAAAGTATCTTTTGGCGATAGAACCTACTATTATGCCCCATATCATGTAGCATATTGCAAGCGGTGCGAACAATGCCAGTGAGCTACTGAGACCCATCTGGAACAGTGTGCCTGAAAATTGCGGGAGCGAGTTAACCATCATTACCAGAGCCGTGAGTATCAGACCGATTCCAGCCACGCCCAAACCTTCCGTTATTGTGAATTGTCTGAAAGCAAACGCTAGAAGCAAGCCTCCGATTACACCTATCGCCAAGAACCACACAAGTCCGTTCAACGAGATTTCATACGCTGGTCCTGATGATCCAAACATCGAGCCAACGACCGCAAACCACGGAACTTTGATCAAGTTCAGCGCCGTCACTACGATTATCGCGAGCCCCATTCCAACGCTCGCTACAAAGCCCGATACAATGCCGAGCTCTGCTCTTGTCAAGAGCGAAACTGTTGCTCTTTCTGGTCTTGCTGCCATTCTAAACACTCTCCAGAGCTCCCTTTTCCAAAGCAACCTCAGGCTTGAGTTGAGTTGCAGATTCAGTTGCTCTTGTAAGTGGAACATGTGCTTGTGGCGCCTTATCTTTTGGCTCTTCCTTCTTTGACTTCTCGACTAGTTTCCAGCGCTCTGGGTTGTACTCCTCGTCATAAGTCTTCTTGGAAATGTTGCCCGTGAAAATTGCCCTAAGTATGGGCCAGTTGACAGGAAGCACACCAAAGTAAATGTGTCCTATTATAATACCTACAAAGAGGTAGGCGAATATGTCATGAAGCTGTCTGAAAAGCGAGTCAATACCAGGGTTGATGGTACCAATCAGACCAAAAGGATTCCACATGTAAAGACCGGTTATTCCAAGAGCAGTAAGTGACAAAGCCATTCCCCAGTGCAAAGTCTTCATGAAGATGTCGTACTTGCCACCCTTCGCATACTTCTTGGTCGCGCCAAAAAAGTTGGCTGCTCTGAGCGGAAGATCCTTGATGTCCTTTCTGCCAATCCAGATGTTCCACCAACCACGCTTTATCGCCAAGTCCCATACAATGTGTACTGCCATCAGTACAAGAAGAGCCCAAACCATCGTAGTGTGGACATAGTCCAGACCAATCGCATTGGTAACACCAAAGGATGCCATTAGGAAAGTAAAGGTACTAGGGAAGATTAGTGATAGACCAGTGATGATCAACAATCCCATGACTATGAATAGAGCCCAGTGATAGACTCGCTCAACGACATCGAATGCCCTAATCATCCCTTCTTCCGATTCTCCCGGTCTAGCCGAGCTTGGCTTCTCCGGTTCTCTAAATGATCTGCGTGACCAGTGAACTACCACCATAGCAACGAACAGAAGCACTATGATAGCTCCGTATACGACTGGAAGTCTTGTCAAAGGTACTGTTGATAACAGAACTGCGCCAAACAATCTGATCCTACATCCACTGGCAGTATTGAGCCTAGCGGATTATATTTCGAATTGCCCGAACCTGTTTGGGAGTATTCTTGACTGGCAGGCGTGCTGTAACTGAGATCGATTACCATGTATAGCTGTCACATTGATTCTTAGGAGACAATCTTCTCCGAAGCGATTCGTGGTCGTTAGAATACCTTGAAGGAACATCAAGCTTGGATATAAGACGGAGGCAATTCACTTTCTATGAGTAACTTGGACGCATTGGATGATCCTGCAAGGTAAATCCAACTTGTGAAAACACTTCCAATACGAAACCGGGAGGGAAAAGATCTCATTTTTCACGCGGATGAGAAACCACGCGATGACTTCCCGCTTTCGGCCTCTTCCTTAACCAGAATCGCGTTGTCTCTGCCTTACAAGAAAAACTGATTATTGATTAACCTCTCTTTGTTACAATGTAACCCGATGGCCGAGGATACAGAGGCGCTCGCTGAAGAAAGACGTAAGCTTCTCGCAAAATCCTTACCCTTCATGCTGAACGCAGCGTGGGAAGCTCATTCGATTCTGTCTCCTGCGGGCATCGCTTCCCGAGCAGTTTCAGAGTACCAAAAGTTCGAAAAAAACACAAAGCTTCAACGAGACGAGATAAAATCACTGACAAAACAGATTGACAGCCTAGACATTCAAGCTGAAGAAACTGGGAGAATATCACTTAGCCTCACGCGCGCGGAACTCTTGGAATTGGTAGGGAATTATCTTGTCTCGCAATTCCTAAATGTTGGTAGTGCTGGAGTAAAATTCTCCCAAACTTCAAATGGCGATTACGATGGAATACTGCGATTGCCAGATAAATCGATATTTGCAAAGTTGATTCAAGGAGAAATAGATCAACAAAGAGTCTTCAGTGAAGCTGACAAGGCTGAGAGCTTGAACCCCTCCGAGGTATGGATCTTCACCCATGATGCTTCCAAAAGGTCTGACATTCGCTTCGGACCAATATTTGTGAGCGAAAACAAGATTCTGCGTGGGCGATTTCGCGCGATGCCTGTTACAGATATTTTCAGCGACATTACGAAAGGACGCTTTTCAGCCTTGATCGAAAGCGAGGTGAGGACTGGCAGCGAAGAGCCAAAGACACGGTTTGTGTTTTTCAAAAGACCTGAGAACGCGCGCGCATAGTCTCATCCATACTTTTAGTCCAAAATTCGTAGAATTCAGCCGAACGTGAGGACCCTGTCTGATTCAACGGTCAAATCTACCATGTCCTGCATCGTAGAGATTGGGCAAAGATCCGTTCCTTCCTTTTTTCTGATCTTAAGGCAGCTTCCACAAGTAAGAATCACCCCGCCTTTTGCCACGTAGTCTTTCATCATCTGCTTTACGTTGAACTTGTCATCCGTCACATCTTCACTTTCGACGCCACGTGCCAGAAGGAACGTCCTTACAGAGTGGTTGTTTTCGATCGCCTTGATACCAAATCTAAAGGCGTTCCATGCTAGCTCGGCTTCATTAGTTGACAGAATTATTCCAATCCTCAAGTTTAGACCCAATCCTCCTGTGAGGTTACGCATTTTTCGTAATTACGCTTGTCGAACTGTTCGAAGCAAGTCCTTTGTACTATCAATTGAAAGATTCAGGAAAGGGTGGCGAATCCGAATATTGTTGGCGCAGCACTTTCTGAAAAAATATAAAGACAATTTCAGATCACACTATGCAAATGTCAGCCAGTCGCGAGAATTTCGGCCAGTCCGATGTAACTGTAAAGAGAGTTCTTCTCACGGTCTTCGACAAAACAGGCCTGGTAGAACTTGCCCAATCACTACGTAAATTTGAGGTAGAATTGATAGCAACTGGAGGCACAAAATCTTCGCTTGAAAAAGCTGGTCTTAGGACAACTTCTCTCGAGGAAATTGGACACTTTCCAGAGATGCTCGATGGCAGGGTTAAGACGCTCCAACCAGAGATTTTTGCAGGCATACTTGCCCGCAAACTGAGTAGCGAGCACCTAAAGCAGATTTCGTCACATGGTATAAAACCGATAGACATGGTCGTATGCAACTTTTACGCGTTTGAAGCAGCTTCAGAGAAACCGGATATTAAGGAGGAAGAATTGGTCGAAATGATCGACATTGGCGGACCATCACTTGTCAGGGCTGCATCAAAAAATTTCGAGTCTGTCTGCATAGTTCCTTCTCCAAGATACTACAATGACATTCAGAAGGAACTTGAAAGCAGAGGCGGATCAATTTCGTATGCAACCCGCAAAGCCATGGCGCTTCGAGCATTCGAGATTGTAGCTAGCTATGATGTTGCAATATACAATACGCTCAGCCGACGGTTCTCTCCAGATGTTCAATTCCCAAACTCCTTCTTCCTGGCCGCTAGAGGATACGAGATACCAAAGTACGGCGAGAACCCAGACCAAAAGGCAATGATTTACGCAATAAACGGCTCGAAGGGCGGAATACCAGAGTGGCAGCAAATATACGGCGACACGCGCTCGTACAACAATCAGCTTGACATTGCCTCCTCTTTTGAGATTCTGGAAGGCTTCGAATCCTATCCCGCAGCGGCGACTGTAAAGCACGGGCAGATATCCGGATTTGCATATTCAAGAGATGGACTTGCCGACGCATACAGACTGGCACATGCGTGCGACCCCGAAGCTGATTTTGGAAATACGACAGTTGTAAACCGAATCATTGATCTTGAGACCTCGAAGCTCATCGGAAAGAACGAAGATGGAGATGCCAGCGATCCATCTGTCTACACCGAGATAGTCCTTGCGCCGGCCTACGACAAGGGTGCACTTGAGATCTTAAAGGCAAAGCAGAAGAAGAAAATGCGATTGATTCAAACCACATCGCGATCTTCTTTCCCTTACGACGTGAAGATCTTACAGGGTCTCGCCATGGTGCAAGAGACACCGGATTACAGAAGGAAGCTCCCTCATTCCAAAATTACTGTCGAGACTAGCTCAAAACCAACACCTTCGGATACTGCGGTATTGCTGGGCTTGTGGGAAGTCGCGCGACGTGTCGAATCCAACGCCATTGTAATTGGAAACGGAGAGGTGAACCAAGGAGAGCTGACTAAACTATGGACTTTAGGAGTAGGCAGTTTCAGGAAGCGAAATGGTGCAACGAAGATTGCCCTCGACAATGCCGGGAAGAGAGCCAACGGAGCTTACTGCGCGTCTGATGGATTCTTCCCCTTTCCAGATAGCGTTGAAATGCTCGGGGAAGCTGGCATTAAAGGAATAATCCAACCTGGCGGATCCATTAGCGATAAAAAGGTCGTAGAGGCCTCGAATAGGTATTCGATTCCTATGCTGATTACGCATGAGAGAGCATTCAAACATTGAAGCGCGTGGTACCTACCAATCTGCGTAAAAGATATTGTCATAGCTTATTCCAGCACTATTACTGCAAGTGAACAGTAACGTTAATTAGCCAGAATCTAGCAATATCATGAACACATTACAAAAACCCCCCCCAAAAGAAAAACCGAACCTTTCCAAGAATAGATAGAGTATCTGAGCTCTTGGTTGCCGCCCAGAGAGGCGCTCCTACTCCATCAGGAAAAGAAAGAATGCTTGGCTGGATGCACGAAGATAACGTGTAGCGTAATGATAGCGGAGCGACTAGAGTTTGCTCACCAAAGGCACTGTTTGATCGTGAGTGAGAGTGTCGAGTAATCATGAACAAACGCAAATCTAGTGGATAGTTAGCTCCAGGAACTACGTCGAGAGTATCATCTAACATTCAAGCAAAAGACAAGGAGATTTTAAACAACTTTCCAATAAGAGATTCTTCAACGACAATCAAGTGAATTGATAGATTCCTCCACCCGTTCTTATCATGATTTAAACACGAGACTTGTTTCGACACTCAAATGCGTTCCACCGCCCTTAAAGTAGACACCATCCATTCAGCACAGCATGCAACGCTAAATACTCTAACTAAACTATGGCAATAGTGTTTCTATGCCAGAGCAATTACGACAAGAAAAGTTTCAGGCAACAACAAGAAGCCGGAATATCGAATATGCCATCAGAGACATCGTAATACATGCAAAGAAACTCGGCAGCGATGTTCTCTACCTGAATATAGGAGATCCTGTAAAGTTTGGATTCAATACTCCAAAGCACATAAAGGACGCTCTAATCAGTGCCGTCGAGTCAAACGCCAACTATTACACGGATTCTGAAGGGCTCCCTCAGTTGCGTGAAGCAATAGCAAGCAGGGAAAAGCGGCTCAATCCTTGCGCCATCGAAAAAGATGACGTGATCGTGACCAACGGTGTTTCCGAAGGTATTTCCATGCTTATGGGTTCGCTAGTTGAAACCGGCGATGAGATCCTTGTTCCTGGGCCGAGCTATCAACCTTACATTTCATACATAAAGTTCTTCGGAGGAGTGCCGGTCGAGTACAAGACAGACGAGAGTAATGGATGGAAACCTGATACCTCAGATCTACGAGCAAAGATATCTAACAAGACCAAGGCAATACTTGTAATCAGTCCTAACAATCCAACTGGTGCCTGTTATGATGAACCAACCCTTCGTGAAATCGTGTCCATCGCTCAAGAAAACAAGCTCTTGATTCTGTCCGACGAGATTTACGACGAGATCATCTACGAAAAGCATGCTCAAAGCATTTCGGCAGTCTCAGAAGACGCACCCTTGATCGGCTTGAACGGCTTTTCGAAATCTTCTCTCATAACCGGATGGCGCCTCGGCTACCTTTACTTCAAGTCCAAGAACGGAGTGCTCGAGGAACTCAAAGAATCTGTGGCAAAGCAAGCACGCATAAGGCTCTGCGCGAACGCACCAGTACAGATGGCAGCACTCGCCGCGCTCGAGGGGCCTAAAGATCACGTCGAGAATATGGTCCAAGAATTGAGGCGTAGGAGGGACTATTCGCTCAAGAGGATTGACTCCATCGAGGGAATCCATTCGGAAAAACCTGGAGGAGCCTTTTACCTATTCCCTCAGATAGAAAACCTTGAAAAGAAATGGAAAAGTGATACCGAATTCGTCTTGGACTTTCTGAGAACTGAGGCAGTCCTTCTGGTCCCCGGTTCGGGGTTTGGAAAGATGTATGGAAGTGGTCACTTTAGGATGATCTTCCTCCCTCCTGTGGACACACTTAGCACCGCTTTTGATCGATTGGAAGATTTCATGTCAAAACGCAGATAATTATTGACAGACCGCTCACAGTCGGAAAGGTCTTTTTCGGTGGTAAGTTGAAATATCTAGTTAACGTGGAAAGACAACTGACGGCAGAGAAATGACTTTCGTTATTGACAACGGTAGCACATTTGATGCACTCATTTGACGTGATTTGGAAACGTCTCCAATCGGAAACCAATAAACATGCAGCGATGAAGATGTTGCCATCCAATGCCACGAGCTCAATTTGAAAAATAATTACAGTGATACAATGACAAAAGAAAAACACATTGTAATATGCCCAAAGTGTGGAAACGCCTTTCTATTTGAACAAATTTTCGATCACATCTCCAAGCATTCCCTAGAAGATTCTCACAAACAGACTGCATCAGCTGGGAGTTGAGATACTGTCATCTCTAGACAACTTTCTCGAAAAGTCAAGCGACATTTCGCACGAGGAAAAAGAAAAATTCGCCAAATGGATTGGCAAAGTCCTAGAAGACCCAGACCAGATATCAAACTCTATAGAAAGCGCCCTAAAGAAGGGCATGTATTCAGAGTGGGAGGAAGAATCTATAAACCACAAGTTTAGGTTGGGTTCTTACTATCCGAGCATTATCGAAAGATGTCTGCGCCAACAAGCTTACTCGTACTTGTATGCCCTTCCTCCTACTGCAGAAGATCTCGCTATTTTCAATGAAGGAAAAGCAATTCACGAGCTCGTGGCTATTGCTCTAAGACGGTCCGGCCTCATCTCTGTCGAAGGTCGGGAGGTCGTCATTGACCTTATCTTTGGAGAAGCCAAATTGCACGGTAGAATCGACGATCTTCTCTTAATTAGATTGGGGGCGACCGATGATCATTTGCGACTCTTTGTTCCACTCGAAATAAAGAGCATATCAACACTGCCTGAGGAGCCAAAGCGTTCTCACTATTATCAGCTAATGACTTATCTCCTCGCCGAGGAATATCCACTAGGTGTGCTGCTCTATTGGGTGAAAAGAGAGGGCAAGATCAGAGCGTTTTCCGTTAAGAAAGACGAAGGAATGCGGAAATTGCTCAAGGAACGGGTATCGGAGCTGCACGAAGCACTGAAAATTGGGAGTCTTCCCAGGAAGGAGGCTTCGCTGTCGAAGGATTATACGCAGTGCGAACGTTGTACATATGCTGAGAGATGCAATCCATTTCTTTTGGATGACATTCCTCCGAGATCAAAGTTATCGCTTTTCGATATCGACGGCACGATTCTTGATTCGTCGGCTAGGAGGAAGGCAATCCTCAAGGAATTAGGGCTGCCTCCTTCTGCAAGACCAACCGATATACACGACGAAGAGCTCAAGAAGAAGTACTGGAGTTTGATGGATGATCCCAAATACGTCCAACTTGATACGTTGTACGATGGCGCCAAAGAAAGGATATTAGCTGAGACAAAATCCGGCCGCATTCCAGTGGGTATTTCTTCTGCAAGGCGCGAAGTCTTGAGGGAAGCTACGAAGGCAAGACTTGCAAACCTAGGTGTTCCAGTCTTTAACATGGTCCTTAGGGAAAACGGAAACTACGATACAGACGGCAAGTTCAAGACAAAATGGGCGCAGCGACTTGCGGCCAACTACGACATACAAGAATTTTTTGATCGCGATGCGGTGCTGACCTCTTCAATCATGCAGGCGCTGGTCAAGACTAAACAGATATGAATTGCTTTTCTATTTGTCCTGATAGATATGTACGAGTGATCTTGTTTGGGTCAAATCAGCATTGAAGGTATCCCTCAGAAGGATCTCGATCTTTGTTTGCACAAGTTTCAAGGGTTGCAAGAGTGGGCAAGGCGAGAGAAGATAGACCGATGGGCTTTCAGAGCATGTTTGGTAAAGGCACTGAACGATGATGCCCATGAATACTTTCAAGAAGCTAAGGCGACCTTTAGGGAAATAGCTGCCTTTGACAACGGCGTCGCCAAGGCCATCGAATTGAAGGAATCATGAATATCACCATGTCCATCTCTATTTCAATGCTGATAGGAGGAATTCTCCTTGGCCTGGGAACACTTTTGGTGGTAATTTCATGGTTTGAAATTGGGAGCGCCTCATTGTCGACTGTCATCGTAATCTACGTAACAGGTTTCTTTACATTGATGGTGGGTCTCATGTTTGCGTTCATGAGGAACATTTCGAAAAAGCAGGTTTGATTCTAGGATTTCCTAAGTAACTTGACGGTCCCGTCAACTCCGCTCTGGAGATGAGTTGAGAAGAGACTCCTTATCGCGGCTACTATCTTCTGATCATGGATACTTCGAGTCATGATGAAAAGTGAAGTGACATTCGGTCCAGCGAGCACTTCGTTTGCATTCTTGAGAGCTTTGTAAGTCGATTCAAACCCTGATGATACTAGCATATCTGAAATGCTATCAATGACGAAAACAACGCTGCCACCAGAGGATGCTAATGACTTGGAAATTACTTCAAGCAATATGGCAAAGTCATTCTGAGGAATAAGGACTTCGTTCTCCCGATCTGTTTGTCTTATGTAAGACACTGTGTCTGTCGATAAGAAAAACCTAAACTTCTCCGAGGAGAGAAACTTGTACACAGGACTACTCCTATGCGTGCAGACGAAGATCGTACTGCCCGCCTTAGAAAGCTCATCCGTGAAGCTACTCACCGACCTCTCGTAAGCTGTCGAAGGATCTATCTCCAAAAGGAAGGACCTTCCATGGATGAAGGAAAGATCCTCGCCTATCATTTTCGAGAATGATTTCCGGAGAGGCAACTTTGCACTAGGCGAAATTAACTGCCTATAAATGCCCTCTTGACCGTTAATAAAAATGCGCAGCTTGTCACTACATGAAATTGACCAATTCAGGAGGCGTTTTCAGTCCTTCTTGCGGATGTCGAATATGAAAAGAAAAAGGTCGCGGGGGAAGTAAATCCCCGCGAATAGAGTTTCTAGTTGCCCCCAGGGCCGCCTATCTCTTCTAGGAAAGGTGGTTTGACACTTAGGTGTCCAAAGTGTGCAGCTACTACTACTGCCGATACGACTGAGAGGGCCATTAGTCCTAATCTGATTTTTTCTTCGGTTGACATGGCGACCCAAGGCGAAAGCATCGATGTGAAAAGTTTTTCGGTTTCACAATATAATGATAACTATTAAGATAAATCCACATCATTCCTGAAGCTTGGGCGACCCCAACAAACTCAATTCTGAAATTGCCAAAGATGATTTGCCAAATTACCTAAAAAGCTAATATCTTTTAGCTGTAATTCAATAGGTTGTGAGATAAAACGCGGATTCCAGCCGACAACGCTGCTGAGTTTCTAACAAGAATAGCGCCTTTCGTGGCCTCTGATGGTGCCCGAAATCTGAACGCCATTTGTCGCGAGCTCTCGATCCCCTACCAGACACTGAGATTCAGGATGAACAAGCTCGGCGAGCATGGTATCAGTGTGCTCCCTCTTTTGGACGTCGACAAGCTTGGATTGCAACGAATCCGAGCATCATTCGAGATTCCAGAAACTGCAGGAAATCCGAAGGTGGTTCTTGGTGGGTTACATCAGAAAGCAGGTCTGAAAACTTACACGAGGATTTTCTTCAGCCACGAATTCGATTGCGAATTCGTAATACCAAAAGGCTCGCTAGCAGAATTAGGAAAATTGCTTCGAGCACTTGAAGAAATGAAACTAATTGAAAACGTCGAGTACAAACCTATTCTGTGGAAGCAAGTGCTCATGATGAAAACTCATTACTTTGATTATGAGTCAGGCGAATGGGATGTTGATTACTCTAGACTGGTGGGAGATCCATCTGTCTCTACCCCTACGCAAGCTTCCCAAAGTGTAAAGTTCGACTATAATGATCTGCTAATCATCAAATCTTTGGAATTGGATCCATGGGCCAAAGTCGTTGACATCGCTGAAAAGTTGAAACTTCCAGTTGGCGACATTTCCTATCACTTGAACAAGCATGTACTAGGAAAGAAACTGATACCATCTTACAGGCTGAGATGGATCGGCAACAAGGAGTCTTGGTCAAAACATTCGATAGTGATTCAGACATACGTCTTCCAGAAGCTAACAGACGATGATGTGCGAAGAGCGATGTCGGTCATGACTGCTGCGCCATTTACTTGGGACATTCAGCTGGCGGAAGATGGCACCTTTTTCGCTAACCTTCTTGTTCCACTTTCACACTTTCCCGAAACCCAACACTATATTTCTGAGAATCTGAGGCCAAAAAACTTAAGGCCGCGGGTCCTTAGCGGTGACTGGTCTCTCGCATCGACATTCACTATCCCGACCATGATGTTTGAAGAAGGAAAATGGAAATTTGACCCTGAGGTTTCGCTAGGCTACGTTCTTCAAATGGTGAATGAGTACAATAAGGTTAGATAGAAGCTTATGCCTCGGCTCGGATTTTCGTGAACTTTGTGTCACCATGATTACTCAAGTGTAGTGACATGAGACTTCTATAATTCGAGTTGCCGTCTCAAGATTCATGTCACTTCTACAGCAAATGCAACCCGCGTCCAGTGAGCAGGAAATATTGGCCTGCATCGACAGAGGACTGGAATCTGTTGGGTGCCACACCAAGAACGTCGTCTATTGGCACCTGGAAAGGATTGGGCATATTAGCAAGTCCGAAATCGTTGACAAGCCGATCAAATTTGTACAAGGTCTTAGGAATCTTTACCGTGAAAGTTCATCAGGCGTGGAAAACGCCATCCTGCAGCAGATCAATAGAAGGTTTAACCTGAACTGCTCGATCGGAACAGACCTCGTGACTGCAATATTTCAAGCAAAAATCAAGACGCCAGTATAAGAGACAGATGTGTAAGGTCTATCTGGCCTTACTAACCAGACGTTCTACAAGCGCATCCTTATATGTACCATCCGCAATATTACCTTTCCCCAATCAAGTGTACTATAATGGAGCAACAAACCCAATTTGCGGCTGCGAGAGCGGAGACATGTGTTGTCTGCGGACGGAAGTTCAATAGCCAAGGTTATCTTGATCATCTTTTCCTGAACCGGGATTGCATGCGAAAGTACTGGGAAGAAGAGGAAAAGAACCACATTTCGAGATTAAGACAAAGAACATCCAGGAAGAATCTCAGGATACCAGGAACGCTGAGTCAAGCTTAGCTACTAAAGGATTCAAAATCTAAATCGCTAGACGTCGATAGATAGAATATGGACATATCTATCGATATCGACGATTGCGCATTCAATTTTTGTAAGCAAAAGTATACTTCTCGATGCGTTCAAAACAAATGCATCTTCGGCTTGGAAAGAGAAAGAATACCTGACACTTACGCTAATGACGAAATGCAAGACTGATTCTCGTCTTTAGTCAGTTCAAACTGCTCCATCACTTTGCATCTGATGAAGTAAAGTATCAAAACGCGTAGCTGCATAATAAATCCATAATCAGACACTTCAGCAACGTTCCTATTAGGATCTCATTTTCGCTTACTACTATCTGGTCTGGCGTGCGGTAGCACTAGTTACAATATTTATTTATTCTTACAAAAGAATCAGTTAATTCAGGATTTTCCTTGTAACAACTGCATAGATTGTAGAGATTTCAAGGATAATTTCAACTGTTGTCATGCTATCTACAGATCATTCACCATAAGGTCTATATGATGAATTTCAATGCTTTTTTCTGATGAGCTGCCATGTCACGTCTTTTAGCGTTCGTGGACATTTTCGTGGAGTCTCCTCAAATGGATTCGGTCATCCAAGAGCTCCAGAAAGTTCCGCACATGGAAGAACTTTACGAAGTAACTGGAGAATTTGATATAGTTTCACTTGTATCCGCAGAGGATATCGAGGAATTTAGAGACATCCTGAAGAACAGGATAATGAAGATAAAGGGCGTAAAAAGCACAGTCAGCTCAGTAGTGTTGCACGCTCACAAGGGTCCAAGGTGCGATCAAAACGGTAAACAATCATCCATATCTCCTACTGACCTCGCGCACTAGTCTGATCAACTGATTTATTCATATGAATGGAGACCTGTTTGCAAACTAGTATTTGTTCCAAAAAGCTCAGGGTTCTGTTGGTGTAGAGCGCTGAAGGGATTTGCTCCAACCCATTCAGGTTGTAGACCTGATAATCATCCTTGCCGCTGTCTTGGTGTCTGCCTGGCTACTCTCACCATATATTGTGCGAGTATTCAAACACACGCCCAGCAAGCTTGACAGAGTACTGAATCCGATAGAGAATTTCATTTACAAGGTCACCGGCGTAGACCCGACTCATTCCATGGGATGGAAGGAGTACTTTCTTTCGGCTCTTTACCTTAACATCGCCCAAATGGTCATTGCTTTTATCATTCTGATGCTGCAAGGGCGTCTCCCTCTTAATCCACAGGGATTTCACGGATTATCATGGGATCTCGCTCTGAACACCGTTGTATCGTTTGCAACAAACACCAACCTACAACACTACGCAGGCGAGCAATCACTTTCTTACTTGAGTCAGATGACGGCCATCCAATTCTTGCAGTTCACGTCAGCTGCCACTGGTGTATGTGCTGGCATTGCAATGGTGAGGGCTCTTGTAGCTCACTCAAGAGATATGGGGAATTTCTACGTCGATTTTGTTAGAGCAATAACTAGGATCTTCATTCCCCTATGTTTAGTCGCCGCCGTGTTGCTTGTTTATCTCGGTACGCCACAGTCTCTCGGTGGTTATACAGCTTTGAAAACGGTTGAAGGAGCTACCCAGTTCGTACTGGTCGGCCCCGTGGCATCACTTGTTTCAATAATGCAGCTGGGCACAAATGGTGGCGGCTATTATGGAGTCAATTCCGCCTACCCGCTCCAGAATCCCAGTCCTGAGACTGACCTTGTTCAAATCTTCTTGATGCTCCTGATACCTACCGCACTCTGCTTCGTCTTCGGAGAATTCATAGGAAGAAAGAGGGAGAGCGTCCCTATCATCGTTGGGGCCTATGCGCTATTTTGCATTGATCTTGCGATAGCCTTCATACCAAACCCAGTTGTCGTGGGGCCCGGATTAGAAACCAGGTTTGGGGGATTCATGTCCACTTTTTGGACGGTTGTTACTACCACGGTCACGACAGGATCGGTCAATTCTTCGCTCGCAGGAATGTATCCGCTTGCCATACTTTCGGCTTTCATGGGAATGATGATTCAGGCAGCTCCGGGAGGAATGGGAGTGGGGTTGATGTACATGTT
>DAHVAI010000353.1 GCA_027314685.1 Nitrososphaerota archaeon
TTACAGCAATAGCTGGAGATCAGTACGAAGTCACGGCGGCCAACTACGGCAACTATATCTTCAATCACTGGAGTACTGGAAGCGCGAATAATACAATTGTAATAGCTCCATCGCAGGCCACTACGCTCGTAGCCTATTATAGCAATTTCAAGACCTGTATGCTGATCTTAGGAACCATCATGCATATCAAAATGTTCTGCATAAGTTCCAATGGAGCATGATACCTTTTCACAGTGCATGCCTCCATAACAAGGTTCAGTCAGTTAGATATGATTTGAATACATTCTAGAGAATATGAATAGAACTCGTAGTTTTGCGACGACGGTGGGGGTTATTGCCATCGTGTTGATAGTCTCGATCGCCGTTTCCTCACTTATTCTCTTGAATGGTACACGTTCTCCGCAAGCTATTTCTGACCCGCCTACCACGTCTTCGACAAGTAGCTCGACAACGCTCACACCGTCTACGATTACTGATACGATAACTTCAATTTCGACGTCGATAGTCCCGACTACCTCTACGGATACCGTGACTAAAACAAATACAGTGACTTCGACGGCCATCGGTCCTGTCACAACTGAAACTTATACTGAAACTTTGCCAACAACCACAACAATAACAGGTCCTACGACAACTGAAACGCTAGTTGTAAACCGAGTAACTACATTGACTGAAACAGTCACGATAACTCAAACTGTGACACCTAGCACAACTACATCAACAACAACAAGTACATCTACTACAACTCCAACTACATCAACAACAACAAGTACATCTACTACAACTCCAACTACATCAACAACAACAAGTACATCTACTACATCCGCTGCGACAGGAAGCATCACAGTCTTGGGTGAAACTCTGAATGGGTCCACAAGTGTCAATGGAATGGAAGTCGATTTGCGGATCGACGGGAATCCTGTATCAACCGGATACACACCAGTTACTTTCAAGAACCTTACGCTTGGAGTACAATATGGTGTGGTAGTCTATTGGTATGGGAATTTATACATCAGATACATCAATGACTCTAACACAGGTATTGACCTGCAGAGATACGATCTTGTAACACTGAACCAGTCCAACCCTACGGACATTCTCACAAGTATGTTCGAATACGTCCCTGCTTCACAGGCGGCAACTCTCAACATATTCGCCGAATTTCCTAATGGCACATTGATCGGAACATCTGCATATAACGCAACCACGAATTACATCCAGCATAGCTCAGGAATGTGGCTCACTGTCACACCGCCTGGTCAAACCACTCCATACACTGGAACGTTCACTGGTGGAAGCATACTTCCATTCACATTCTTCAATGGTAAAACCTATACCGTGGCGATGACTCCTGCCTCCTGCGGTATGGATCTTCTAGCAAATGGACAAACGGTTGGGCCCGTCGATATCGTGTGGTCTCATTGGCTTGACAATAATAATACTGATGCGACGCGTGCAATAACGCTCAACGGCAACGCCAATTACACTGCAATCTATAACCAAGTGACTCCGGCTCCCTGTGCGGGTTCAGTCATAATTCCCACAGGATCGAGCTTCCAAGGGCCCGCATTGATTGCCTTGGCAAGCGTTCTAGCTTTGACGCTAGTGAGTTCTAGCATACGCAGGTTCGCTCCGAGGCTAAACAGGGACTTCAAGAAGCCAAGTTCCACTTTCTGAACCCCGGCTGCCTAGATTTTGCGCGCGCGAATATGAGACTCTCCGTATAAGGTAAAAAAGCTCTTGTGGCGAGCACATCTCGTACGTTATAGAACAATCTATGCATAGTAAATTACATGTCGACTGTAAAATATCAACGATAAAGGTGGAACGACTGCCGTCGGAAGAAAACTTCAATACCAGTTCTGATATATTCAAAGCCGTCAACGAGTTGGCTAGGCACAAGGGATTGCATACGTCGAACGAATCGTCTAGCTTAGCAGGTGGATCGGTCAAGCAGATTGAATCTGATGACTTCCGACGAACAGCTGAACAATCGCATAAATTATCTAGCCCACCAAACCAGGATATTGATTTCTATGAGCAGTGAAGAAAGAGAGGCGGCCGAAGATTCTGAAGCGGTGGAGCAAGAACACGAAGTAGCAGCAGAACCAGATGTTGAGTCGGAAAACGAAAAGGATTCAGAGGAGATGGAGGTCGAGACTGAAGAAGAGTCGGAAGAGCATGAGTCAGAGGAGATTGAAGACAGGGACGACAAAATGCTGAGCGATTAAATTGAACTAAAGGACAACGTTCCGAACAAACGCTAAAAAAACCTGCGAAGTATTCAATCCTGGATTATTTCTCAGAATTGTAAAAGCGATATCAATCTACCTCTTCGTAAAGTGCTCTCTGGTGCTGCTATAATCAACACTAATCGTGTTAGGTAACCCAGGAACTCCTCAAGATTTCGCCACTGTTTCGGCATTTCAATTTCAACACCCTGAAATCCAGGAGTATTCTATGGTTGCTCCTTAAGAGAATGCTAGTTCTCTCACGTCTAGATTAATCCTAGTCATGTTGGTATTTTATGCGTGCTAGGTAGTCCTGCAATACATGATTCGTTGAATCAGATGTGGAAAAAGCAACGAGAAACTCACTGGAGCACAGAAACACGATCGGAAAAGCCAAATTACCAGATGAAATATCATTCGGCGCCCGATTAAGGCAGATACCTGAGGGAAATCAGATATAAACAGTGAAAACATTTCAATTAAATTGAGCAGCACGTGAACCAGTAAATCAAATTGAATATGGATGTCCGTCTTCTTTTATCCTCACTCCAGATTTGCGTGAATAGATTTTCAGGGTTATGAAAGCAACTGAGAACACTACAATAATACCCGCAATAATGTAGGGTAAATTGCTAGCAAATGCGATAATCGAGCCAGGATTCAGATAGG
>DAHVAI010000358.1 GCA_027314685.1 Nitrososphaerota archaeon
GATCGCATTGATCCTTGGAATGCTTCATGGCGTCACGCCTGACGAACACACCTGGCCGATCACTTTCAGCTACTCTATCGGCAGCTACAGTTCGAAGGGAGGGATGAAATCAGGTTTTATGTTCTCACTTGGTTTCATGGTTCAGCGAGCTTTCTTGACCACCTTGGGCTTTCTTGGACTAGCGACCATATACAAAATGTACAATCTAGACGGACCGGTATACATCGTTGTGGGAATCGCGATGTTTGCTGCAGGTGCTTACGTATCCAAAGGAAGGTACGTTCATCTCCCGATCGATTCGCTTTTGGGTGGTAAATCGCATCATTCAGAGTCCGCCGAGAGAATCCAACCGCACGAAGATATTTCCGAGGTCCCGCTTCGCATGGCTACCCTCCACGGTCTGATAGCGGGTTTTGGATTCGGAGCATACGCCACAATAATTACTTTCATACTCGCGCCCCAAGTACCAAACATTTTCTACGCGCCGCTCGTGGGATTGGCATTTGGCTTTGGCACTATGTTGATGCAGATAGCTCTCGGAGCTGTCTTTGCAAACATCATGCGTGTCAAAAAACTCACAGTTGAACAGATCAAGTTCGTAGGAAAATCTGCTGCCGCGCGCACATTGTTGTTCGGTGGCATTGCATTCGTCATCATAGGCACGTTGATTGCAGTCTTTCCGATTCTAGATGCGTTTGCCCTCAGTACTGGGAGTTCGATTCCAAATCTTAGCTCCATCGGCGTAGCGTCGGGTTTGGTGATAATTGTAGTTGGAGTAATAGGACTGGGGAGTTTGTACAGCAGTTTCAGAGAATTAAAGAAAATTACTGCTGAAAAGAGAGTAAATGACTAGTCAGCGGATTGTATCTCTGATGATCCATATGAATGATGTCTTCAGTGCGCCTGGTCCATACCTTGCGAAGGCACGATTTCATTTCCCGCTCTATTCTATTCTGCGAGCGGTAGGTCTGTTTTTCAGACGTTCTCATGTTTGATAATCGTCTCCTACTTTTATAATAGTCCTTTCTGAAAGAAGTTTGCAGATTGAAGTCAATTGAAGACGCGACTTGAAATGAAGGAGACTGAAATATGCTGCGACTTTTGCGGATCAGTAATCCCTGCTGGCACTGGGACTCTGAATTCTGATAGAAAGAAATACTGCTCAAAGACCTGCCAGAGCAGAGCTTCTAGGGGCAGGATAAAGGCCCGACTCGCAGCGCCAACATCGAAAAGGTATGCGGCGAGGCTGAAGTTTTCGGATCCTCTGTACTTTAATTAGAGCAATTCTGAAATAATTTATCTTCGGAAAGATGAGAAGAATCCCACAATACAATCTCGCAGCGAGATGAGGAATGTGTGCTTAATGCTTCGTTCTCGGCCCGCCAATGAAGAAAGTCTCATCACTCTAAAGTAAATTGGTGGGTGAGGATCAAAATTAAACAACGGCTTCAATGCTTTTTGAAATTGTCAAAGTAACCGAGATAGCTGTTTTGTGATCATCAGCCAATTGTGACCATGAAAAGTTGTTACATTCTCCGATGCAAACATCCTGTATGAGTTTTCCGAGACGCGACGCAGCTTTGTGCTGGTGAAGTACATATCTACAAATTGAGTGAGATCAGTCATCTGGGATTCTGTCACATCATCCTTTATCGTTTCGCGCCTTTGAATACCAGCCAAGATGACGCCTCTTTTCTTATGGTTAGTTCTTTATGGATTTGTAAACTCAATGCTTGCAATCCGATGCACTTTTCTAACGAACTGAACTAGAGAGTTATGAAAGAAGTGGTATTGTTTGGGAACATGCCCGAATTGCGGCGCTCAAGTACCTCCAGGCGCCAGTTTTTGCAACAATTGCGGTGAAGATCTAAACCCAACCGTAGCAGACGGAGCGCTTTCTAGCGCGAAAAAATGCTATTACTGCGCAAAGCCTCTTGCGGGTGAGGATGCATACTACTATCATTGCAAGTATTGTGACCATGACTTTTGCTCGCAGCACAGACTGCCGGAAAATCACCTATGCAAGAGCAGCCCACTCAGGAGGAATATTCCGACTACTTCAAACCCGTATTATTCGAGCTCTGCTGGTTATTATTCCACTAGCGGGAGGCCGAGCGGAGTTGGAGGATTTGGCATTAACCTATCGAAGCAAGGAAGGAACCTGATCATACTTGTAGTGCTTGGGTTGCCCATTGGTTTTGTCACGACACTATTTTTCATTGAAAACATCCAAGCGATCTTGTTCTTGGTTCAGGACAACTACCTTGTCTACCAAGGCTGGATTCCTGCTCTGGTAACTTCGATGATTGTTGTGGCACCGGGCTACAGTGGTTTGGTTGACGTTGCGTTCAACGCGATTGCAATACTTTTTGTCGACGGATTGCTTCGTAACGCATTCACTCCGAAGCAATACTACTTGGTGTTCTTGCTCACGGGAATTGTAGGCAACGTCGTGAGTTTGATAGGATACGGCCCAGGGCAAGGAATAACTCTGACAACAATAAGTTTCGGTGCTTCGGGTGGAATATTTGGTCTCGTCGCAGGGGCGGTGGCTGTAGACTACGCAGTGACTCGAAGACTAAACAAGGGACTCGTACTTTGGTTCGTAATTATCTTCTTCTATAGCAGCCTAGGTGGTAGCGTAGACATTTTTGCTCACGCTGGAGGTGCCCTAGCTGGCCTCGCATCAGGGTTTGTCGTTGGCAGAGCCAGGATGGGCTCGAGACGAAGATAATTACTTGACTCGTGAAAGAAATTCTATAGTTCTCTGCCAGGCGTCCTTGGCAGCGGCTTCGTTGTAGTTTGGTCCAGTATTGTTGTGGAAGGCGTGCATTGCGTTTGGATACAGCTCGACCTCAACCCGTTTTTTGTGACTGATCGCAGAGGGTAGGAAACTGGAGGTCGCCCACGGGTTTATTCTTGTGTCCTCGGATGCAAGTATGAGCAAAACCGGGCCGTTCAAATTCGCGGCTTCCTCCGCGTTTTCTATCATTCCGTAATAGTCGACGCAGAATGCCGCATCCTTTATACTGCATGCGGCTTGCAGGGCATAACCTCCTCCCATGCAGAAGCCAAGAGTTCCTACTTTCTTTGCACCTGCCGATCTAAGGCTCTTAAACCCTGCCTGAGTTGCGCTGACAATATCTTCCTTCTTCACTGACGCCCTTAGAGCGAATCCTTCTTCCAAGGTCTTTGCAATCTTACCCTTGAAGTAATCTACGGCAGCCGCCGAGTGACCCGCTGCTGACAGTGCATCGGCGACCGATTTTACGTAGTTGGTAAGCCCATAGATCTCATGTATTACCACGATTCCAAGACCGGAGTTTCCCTTCGTGACGTACGCATCCCATCCGTCTGTTCTCACAATGGTGCCGCTCAAATTCTACCACTCGCACAATCCAACTGAAGTGATATAATTTAATCTTTAGCTGGGAACGTTTGGTTTATCTTTGAAAGTAGCCGTCTCATAGCTTTTTTCAACTTTGGGCGGTACTCTTCACCTGTTATCTTGCATGATTGGTCTATGAAATTCCTAGACAGTAGGCGCATTGTCTTCTGGTTCCAGTGTGGGATCTGGTCTTTCTTTCCGCGTTCCGACTTTTCTTTGACTGCCCGTTTGACCACCGAATAGCCAATCTCCAAGATGTTCCTGTAGAGCAGGAGATTTTTCTCGTCAATAAGTATGAATTTGATCGAATAGCCATGACTCACGACTGACTGGCCTCCTTGGCCCAGACTGAAGCGCAACCTGTACCTTTGATCCACGGGCTCTTCGGTAGGAATCATGAAACAGATAATCCGATCAGATTTTTCTAATATCAAGCTATCCTTTTGCGCTGTATTTTTGTGAGCAGTCTGTACTTTTTGGGGACTTGACCGCCCGCCTCGAGTCTCTTCTTTATCAACTGGAAATATGACTTGTCTATTTCTGCGGAGATAAAATATCGCATCAATTTTCTGCACTCCATAATCTCCGAACCACTTCCACCGAAGAGTATCAGGACCACGTCACGTGGGCTGGTGGAAGCTTTGATCAGTGTACCAGAGAGTCCCTCGGGTATCTGGCAAGCGTGGAACGTCTTTGTAACGCCCACGTTTTTTACGAGATCGTAATAAAGCCAGGAGTAAGGCATCCTGCCTGGTTCGCCGTTCGCGATAAGTTTCTTGATTCGCTTGTCGCTGGGATTCTCGTAGCCGACAGCCACGTTTTCCTTGTAGAATCTGTTTTCACTTGACTTTGTGCAGTGGAGAATCGACC
This sequence comes from Nitrososphaerota archaeon, assembly GCA_027314685.1. The sequence goes on from DAHVAI010000358.1 coordinate 4,259, forward strand.
TGTGAGCAGTGGTAAACCTTTTCTTTGAATGACCTATGTTCGTCCTGTAGATCCACACATACTCGTTCACGTCGCGGAAAGCGTCATCCAGGTACCTAGTCCTGAGGTAGGCGTTGTTCTTTGGGTAGTTTATGATGAAAAAGTTACCATCGTCTTTTAGGACTCTATGACACTCTCTAGACCAAGAAACACACCACGAGATATAATCGTCGAACTTTTTCTTGTAGGAGGTATTGTTGTACTTGATTCCGACGTTGTAATCAGGGTCTCCGTAAATGCAGTCTATGGAGCTATCTGGTAGTCTTTTGAGGAGCGTCATCACATCCTCGTTGTAAATTTGGTCGAGAAAGTCATCGAGAGGTTTGGGCAACTAATCGACGAAGAGTCTAAACAACCTACTAAAAGAGAATCGCTCGTACTAGGAAATGCTTCAGCCACGCTTAGGGCTCGTTGGAAATCATGAGCAACACTTGTCCATCATTTCCTACAGCTACCCGTATGCATCGACGTTAAGAAGATCTATTGATTGGCTAGGTCTCGCCCAGTATCAATCTGGCGGCTTCAAACCCCGAAATTCTTCCAAAGGTCAGGGCTCTCAATACCGAAGTGCCCGGAGTATAATGGTGGTAGTATAGTCCTGTCATCTCTCCGGCAGAATAGAGACCAGGTATTGGCGCACCGTTTGTGTATACGACTCTCCCCATGGGGTCTGTTGCCACACCACCATACGTAAACATCATCGTTCCCTCAGCCGGATAGCAGTAGAATGGTGGCTTGTCTATCTGCATCGCCCAGTTAGATTTAGGCGGGGACAACCCCAACGTGTGTTTTCCATCACGCTTTGCGGCAATGAAAGCTCCCGGCTGGACTGACTTGTTCAAATCTTGAACGGTCTTTTCCAAGCGTTCACGAGGCAGCCCAATCATCTCGCAGAGCTCTTTGAGAGTGTTTGCCTTTAGTGGCGGAAATTCAGTCTTTACATTCTTGCTGACCACTTCTCGCATCGTCTCATCAAAGATGAAGAACGACTTGTGATCTGGCTGGTCGAATGTTGCTCTTGCCATGTACTCAAAGGCGTTGCTCATGTCATCCATGCCCTCGTCTATGAATCGCTCCCCTTGATTGTTTACGAGGATTCCGTACGGGAAGCATCTTATGATCGGTCTAAACGCTGTACTTCTTGGATCAACTAGATCTCCGTGATATCCTGCGAACTCTCCAGAAGGGGCCGCCCCAATCTCAAGAGCCATGTTGATGCACTCGCCCATGTGGTCCTTGGTTGCGGGCGTGTCCAGTCGGAAGTACCCTGCTTTCGGCCCCATGTATTTTGTCAACATCTCATAGTTTCCCTCGAAACCGCCGCCGGCTAGCACTATCGCTTTTGAGTTAAGTTTCCGACCTTTTCCTTTTTTATCGCTCACGAGAATCCCACAGACTGCTCCAGTCTCGCCCTGTACCAGCTTGTATGCAGTAGTCTCAAGCATTACTTCCACACCGGATTTTTCAGCCGTTACACGGAGCGCAGTTATGATTTCCAGTCCTCCGCCTTTTGGTCCCATCTTGAAGTCATTCGCGGTCCAATCTGCCGGCCTTTCTTCCAAGTTCACTCCGTTATCTCTTATCCAGTGAATCGTGTCGACTGCCTCGACTGCCAACTTGTGCACGTATTCGGGGTTTGCTTTTCCCTTTGTGTTCCTTATGATGTCCTCTTCAAAAGTGGGATAGAGATGATCTCCATCGAGCATACGAAAGTTCGCGGTAGTCCAGCGGGAGTTACCACCCCAGTTATCTTCGCCGTTTCTGTCTAGCATCGCAATGCGAAGGTTCTTGTCGTAAGCTTTGCACGTCTCGGCAGCGCTTAGGGCAGCTGAGGTACCCGCGGCGCCAGATCCTACAACGATTAAATCAAAAGAGTCGGAGTTTTCCGGCATAACAGATGGTGATTTGGTTCTGTCTATAAGAATTAGGGATTTATGAAATATCCTGGAGATTGATGAGGATTTGCTAGAGCTATTGAACCAAGTAGCTGTCGAAAAGAAGAACTTACCTCTGTTGCTCTAATTCGGAGTACCGTGCGCGTGGTGATTCTGCGACGTATGACTACGCGCACAATTCGATGAAAATGACTAAAGAGAATTCTTATTAGGATCAGTTCTCGAATTTAAGCTCGAGAGGAAGTGAACGCGCAAATTGAATAATTCAATCCTGCAGTCGGGTGGCTGCGTTCCTCATACGTGTAGTGTCTACTAGAAACCAGAGTACTTTTAGCGGAGGAAAGGGGCAATGACCTCTGATTTTATTCCTCCTGGATGAAATCGAGATTGCCGCAAAGCGTTCTGCACTTCCTTCTGATCTTTCGAATGTGCAGAAGACCATCTCTCTACTATCGATAGTGAACAGCTCGCTCGGAAGTGTCAATGTGAATTTTGACGCAGAGACGAGGAGCGAGCGCCTCGATTTTGAAGACTATGGTCGGGTCCACGATCTTGGCGCAAGATGGTCTGAAACGTTTCAGGCATCGAAGGAAGGATCTGCACGGGCTAAATCATCTCTGATCAAAAAGTTGCTGAAGGAATTTAAGTCGCACTTTTCGGCAAACCTCGTAATAGGAAATGCTGCATATGGCTTGCGTCCCTCTTATGGGTCTTTGGAGCATATGACGCTCCGCCTCACGCCACTCTCCAGTCGCGAGCTCAAGTTAGGCGCTGAAGGTTCTACCAACGGAAGGAAGACTATTGATCTTGCTGCGAAAACAGGAGCCACTGCCTACATTCTGCACACGAGCTCAATAGATGGATTGCTAGACTATGCGAAGGAAAAGAGGGTAAGGTTCATGGTCTATACGCTATGCAGAATAGCTGAAAGTAGAGCTCTAGCCGCCGCTGACCTGATGCGGATCAAGGGTACTGGATACTTTGAAAGGCGGAAGGTGTTGCGCGAAGACATTTCGCAGCGGTTGTGTGAGTTCTCTATATTTGGAACAGGTGAAGAAGTTGCCTCTCAGGTAAAGTCGCTTGTAGCTCGAGGGGCGTCAAAAGTTGTCCTGTACCCGGTGTTCCAAGGAACTTCTGACCTAATCTCTCAGATGAACAGTCTATCGGATTGGATCGAGTGAATCAATCTAGAGATGATGCTTGCTCAAAGTCCCACATAGATTCAGATCGTCGTTTGCTTTTTCCGTCGAAATGGCCCTGCTGAATCATCTTGGAGACTACGTATGCGGAAAATGCTGGCGCACCTGTTGCACCTGGCGAGTTGAAGTTTAGAATGTGGAGTGATCTTTCGCCGTCCAGTAACAGCGCTTCTGGAACAAATCCGTTGTTGTCGATCACTGATGCCCTTATCCCTGCGAGCCCTTTTTCATACAAGAAGGATGAATCTATGGAAGGGATGAAGCCCTTCACTCGATAGCACATCGCTTCTTTCGAGACCGAGCTTCGCCACTCGTGCCAGACAAGGCTAAGAAATGTCTTGCTTGTGAAGAGCTTGAGTTTTGGCATCACGGGACTTTCAAGCGGTTTTGTGATTAGTTGTGATTTTGATTCTGTGAGGCCGTTGTAGGCACCAGAGCCAAAGACAAGTACTGCGTTTGGTCCAATCTCGCTTGTTCCATTCGCCCTGATAATGAAATGGGGATCCAGGAATGGGAACTCTTTGTACCTTGGGATGGAGTAGATGTTTCTTCTTATCTTTGAGGCAAAGGGCTCTTGGACTTTCCAGTACTCTCCCCTGAAGAATAGATCTGTGTACTCCGTCCCCACGCCTAGAAGATGAGCAATTTGTACTGAGCCTCCACCCGCCACGTTTATGATAAAGCCAGCGGATATGGTTTCTTGACTCTTGTCTTGATGCTTGACTGTCAGTTTGCTTTCACTGCTGATTCCGACTACTCGTGAGTTTCCCGTGAGCTTTGTTCCATTTTTCTGTGCTCTTTCGAAGACGAAACTTGTAAAATCGCCATAACTGACTGCCGTATCGTTTTTTGAGAGGATAGCACCTGCACACACTACCTCTGGTTCGAGCTTTCTTACTCCTTTGTCGTCGAGGAGTTCTACTTCTCCTTCAATTCCATTTTGTTGCGACCATGTCTTGTAGGAATCAAGTGTCTTTACCTGATCTTCCGAGGTTGCAACCTCAAGTGTTCCCACAGGATTCCAGAGAAGGTCGTACTTTAGGGCAATGTCCCTCCACATGAAATACGATTTTTGAGCGGCTCTGGCGAAGATCTTTTTCTTTTCTGGGTTTATGTAGAACGGCCTGTGGATCACACCTGTGTTCCTAGAGCTCGTGTGCATTCCAACGTGGTCTTCCTTGTCTACTATGACAACAGAACAGTTGTACAGCGAGGAGATCCAGTATGCGATAGAGACTCCGAGGATGCCTCCACCGATGATGGCATAGTCGTAGGACAGTCTTTGCAATATCTGATTTTCAAGGCCTCGCGACGCGTTATAAAACGAGTTGGATTTTCTGGTGGAGAAAGCGATAATGCTTTTGGCAGGATTTTTACGGTGAAACCGCGAAAAAGTTAATCTAACGGTTTGCACCGATGATTAGGAGTGGTAATGCGAGCTCGATTTGAGAAGAGTTTCAATGCTACGCTCTTTGATTGCATCGACTATACGCTAACGAGAATACTGGGCAGAGATGCTATTGCCACGTTCTACTACGCGATTACCGAGCAATATAACATTCCGCTGTTAGAGTTTGAGAGAAGGCCTGCCGAGATACTCCAGCATCTTTCCGAGCTGATAGGGGTTCGAGGTTTTGAAGCGCTTGAAGATACCATTGCACTGAGCGTTAAAGAAGCGTTTGAAATAGGGGCTGATGAGTCGATTGGTCTACGGAAAATGATCGACCTCGCGAAGGACGCCTATCTAAGCGCGGAAACCTAGTCTTCCTCCTTTATTGGCTTTACCTCAGAAACGGTCAAGATACTGCAAAATAGTCCTAACCCAGTTTAGGGCCATTTGAATACAGCGTCTCGGGGTAGACGATGAAAAGCGAAGGAGCGTTAACCCAGTTATAAACTCGCTAGCAGTTTTGAGGAACTTTGCCGAAATTGCAAAATGAAGATGACGTATCTAGTGAAGAAAAACTTGGATAAATTATGCTTGAAGCGTGGATCAAACAATCAAGATTAAAGACTCTTGGAAAATATTAGCCTTCCAACGAGTATGTTCTCATTTCTCCCCTTTCTCCTTGCCGCAGCTGTCGTGGGGATTCTTCACATGTCTGCGCCCGATCACTGGGTCACGCTTTCACTTCTTGGCAGAAAGGCAGAATGGACAAGGAGAAAGTTGTTCGGAATTTCACTTGCAACAGCTAGCGGGCACGTTGCCTTCTCCGTAGTACTAGGATTGATAGTCGTGTTTGTGGGTCTAGCCGTCTCGACGGTATTCTCTCACTTTCTATCGATCGGTATAGGAGTCGTTATGCTTGTTTCTGGATTGATCTTCGGTACCAGGCCGCTGCTTGCAAAACCTGAAGCTGAAACTCCAGAGCAGGAGCTCAAGGAGGAGGAAGAAAGGTTACTGAGACATGAAAAACGTGGCACAGAGTTGAAAGGAATTGGTTATTTTGCGGTTTTGGGCGCCGCGTTATCTCCAGATTTAAGCATAGTACCGGTTTTCCTTTCTGCCGTACCCTTAGGAATCATGGGATCTGTCTACCTTTCGATTGTCTTTGCCGCAACTTCCATTTTGACTCTGCTTGTCTTAGTTCAATTGGGGGTCGGAGGTCTGGATAAGACATTCGAGCGCGTACCGGAAAAATACAACGATTCGCTAGTTGGCTTTGTTATCGCCGCAATTGGAATTTACATTCTGGTTGCAGGTTAGTTGCAAAACTCAGAAGATGTTTTATCTCTTTTAATCCAAGTGGTCTATGTCTTCTAGTTGGAAATAGATCCAATCCTCTTTCTCTCACCTTTGCTGTCACTTGGAATAACTCTGGGTGTCACCCTCTACTGGCGGAGGCGCCATGGCTTTCGAGCTGTCATTATTCCATTAACTCTATTTGCCTACTTTATTGCGATCGCTCTAAAAGTTGTGGTACAGAGTTTTACCGCGGTGCAGGCTGAGAAGGCGTTCGGCCCGATCAGCGTTGGATTTGGATTATACTTGGGACTGCAAACTGTGTTCTTTGAGGTTGGACTCGCATACGTCTTTGCTCTAGTTGGTGCAAGAAAATTCATGTTTGAGAAAAAAGACGCAGTACCCTATGGTCTCGGCTTAGCCTTCTGGGAGAATGGTGTACTGCTCGGCATCTACCCGCTCTTGCAACTAATTTTGATCTCCTACTCGATTCTTGGAAACTCTAGCGCGGCCGCAACCACATACTTTCACATCGCAACGAGCAATCCATCGTACTTTTATCCGCCGGCAAAACTTCTTCCTAGCATACTTTATGGAGCGTTGGAGAGGACTTCGTCGCTTCTGGCACACACTGCATGAGGTATGTTAGTAGTATTTGCTGCCGTGACAAGAAGGAAGATCTTCTTGGCAATTGCACTTCCAATGGGGCTTGTGGATGCGCTAGTTCCGTTTGCGTCACTAACATCAATTGCAGTGTTTGAGATAGGTATCTTTCTGTTGGGTGTAGGATTCATCCTGGTTGCGATCATTGCAATGAGATCTAACAAAGAGCCAATCACAACTCAGAACGCTTAAGATGTTGATTTTGAACATGATGATTCGAATAGTAAAATGAATTTCAAAAGTGGCGCGTCAAACGCGGTGATTATAACCTCCATTGTGGTAGTTATCATAGTTATTGCAGGGGTTTCGCTGATCGCATTGCCATCCCTTTCAAGGCATTCGACCACTAACTCAAGTATATCAACAAGTACGACTACAACTCATCAATCTACTTCCAGCGCCTCCACCTATACATCAGTTGGCATCTCGTCGACGCTGAGTTGCCCTGTATCGACTACTGCGACATCGAGCTCTGCCCAGTCTCCTGATCTCGCGCCGCTTTTTGGAAACTATAGCGCAATGTCAGGATATCTCTACGAGCTTGGTAACCAAAAGTCAGCAACCTTGGATTCAAACTATACGGTAGTTTCGACGAATGCGTCAAGCTTCACGGTTTCAATAGAGTCAAACATAACCGGATCCAACGTAGTAACTATAGTCTCGCTACTAAAGAACGGGACTGCTGTATCTGCCTCACAGGCAGGATACAACTATACAGGGAGCAAGGCGGAGGCACTGCTGTTGGAAGCGATGGATCCATTCCTGCTTGAAACTAGTCAAAGTACGCTTACGCCGACGCCAGCCGAGGTTGGAGCTAGCGTGGCAAACCAGAGCACTATTACGTTAGGCCCTACGACGATGAATGTCTCCAATTATGCGTCGAACAAGCTTCCGGCGACCCTGACTCAGTGCACGACGACCCAGACGGTTACAAAGTTCGAGTATCAGACTGGCACCCCCGCTGGAGGCACGTTCCCTCTGCTCACGGTTTTTGACGTTGAAGCATACCAAGTCGTGAGCGGCCAGCACTCTCCGATAGCTGTGGTATTTGAGCTAACTTCAGTGACTGTTGGGTAGTCGCTGACCCCCAGCGTTTTAGACGCATTTGGCTAGTCGACATTTCTAGCAACGTTTGTTTTCTCTCCGAGCGGGGAAAAAAGTCCGTGTATTTGTAAATCTCTGGGTGGCTGACAGTCTTCAGAGTGTAGTGTGCGAGTTCCAAGTAGCATCCCCGCCGTCGATTCCAGAATTTCCCGTATTGGAGCTAACAATACCTCTGCTCTAGCTCGCGATAAGGAGACAAGCGCCTTGTCTATCGAAGTTTAACCCGTAATGGCATTATCGCAGCGTTGCGTAAAGCTCGGTCAGCTTTCTAGCTACCGAGCTCCAGTCATTTGATTTTGCAAACGCAAGCCCTGACCTGCCCATAGTAGATCTAGAGTCATCGTCTCTTGCGAGTGAAAGCATGGCCCTCGCAAGCTGATCTACATTGTTTGGCTCGACGAGTAATCCGTTAGCGCCTTCTATCACAAATTCTGGAATCCCGCCGACGCGTGACCCAATCACAGGCTTGCCGGTCGCCATCGCTTCCAAGAGCGCGAGCCCAAAGCCTTCTGAGGAATCCTTGCTCGGTAGTATTGCAAAATCGCTCGCCGCATAGTATTCTGGGAGCTCTAAATCTTTTACGCGTCCAGTAAATATTACCTTCGAGAAGATTCCTAGTTCTTCTGCGAGTTTCTTGTAGTTTGCACTTAGGTCTCCAGCGCCCACGATCAAAAGTCTTAAGTCGATTGTTTCACAAGTATTCTTGAACGCCTTTAGCAGGACATCGACTCCCTTGTACGCGTGGAAAGTAGTTAGAGCGCCGACGAAGACTGCGACCTTGCTCTGACCTAAATGGAATCTTTCCCTTATCGCATCGCCTTTCACTTGTGGATTGAATCTCGTCGTATCGACACCGTTATGGATCACTGATAATTTGTTCGAATAACGTCTCAACGTCTTCGAAGTATTAGCGTACACTTTGGTCGTGGCGATTATCTTGTCGTAGAAGTCAAGGTACGAGCACGAAAGCTTGTCGTGGATATTGACCGCAATACCGGCTCCAGAAGTAACCGGAGGCAAATCGTTGTGCCAAGTGAGAACTGAAGGAGTGTTCCTTTCTTTTGCGATGAATCCCGAGAGGGCGGCGAGGTACGGCCCTGGAAAGTTTGCATGGACAATGTCATAACTTTCCGTGAATATCTGCCTTGGGAGTCTTGTGATAGGCGTACCGTAGAAGCGAAGCGGTGTCTTCATCCGGATCACGCGTATTCCATCCTCGTAACTTTCGCCGGATTCAAGCGGCCTTTCAGAGCAATAGACAGACACGTCATGGCCCAGGTTCTTTAGACCGTGTGCGACGTTGCTCACATAGGTCTCGGCGCCACCTATCCATGGAGGATAGTAGCTGTTGACTAGGCAGATCTTCAATGCAAAGACACTCTAACGCGAGTAGTTTTATGACCATCGAATTGACATCCTCCTACGAATCAAATTCATAGGAGCCCCTTTCCCAGTGATTGGACTCGCAAAGTAGAAAAGTTTATTCAGCATACTATTCTACTATAATGATGGCATGTCAACCTCTGTGAAGCTAAGCGAAGACGACAAGAAAAAACTGGAGAGGTTACAGGCGATGGTAACCGTAAAAACATCGAAGAGGGTAACACAACAGAAACTTCTCTCAAGACTCATCGAGGACGCCCTAGAGCAAGGAGACGAGTTTATCGCAAAGACGTTTCAGGGAACGGTGCCAATGCCCAATGACGACTATCACAGAATGCTCTCGCTCATTAGCGATTGGGGAACAA
>DAHVAI010000359.1 GCA_027314685.1 Nitrososphaerota archaeon
ATACACTGGAAGGTCGCAGATACAATACACTGGACTACTTCCTCCACTACTACAACAATATAAGACCGCATCAGTCACTCGATTACGCTACTCCCAGCGAGCGCTATCTGAAGACTGTCCCAGATGTGTTGAAATAGTACAATCAACTCGAGACCAGCAAAACTCAAATAAACAGATAGATGGTCTGATGGCGTCTCTCAAGTGAATATAGGCAGTTTCATAATCAGAAGACTGCTCCTTGCGATTTTTGTACTCATTGGAGTAGCGACGATAACTTTCATTCTTTCGCATAGCTTGGGAGGAAACCCCCTTTACGCATGGCTGGGCAAGTCCGTTGGACTACACCCTCAACTGGCCCAAGCCTACGCAGAAAAGTATCATCTCAACGATCCAATCTACATCCAGTATTACTACTATCTTTCAGGACTCTTGCATGGAAGCTTGGGATATTCGCCCTCGAGGGGGTTTGTCCCAGTGATTTCCGTCATATCAGAAACGCTACCTTACACTTTGCAAATTGTATTTTTTGCAATCATAATCAGTATAATTCTCGGAGTAGCCTTGGGTGTGGTCGCCGCTCGATATCATCACAAGCTTCCTGATAAGAGCATCCGCGGATTTTATCTCGCGGGCATCGCGTCGCCTTCGTTTTTTATCGCGCTAGTGCTGCTTATTGCTTTCACGTTCGAACTCCGTCTCTTGCCGAGTGGAGGTGCAGCAAACCCTCTACTCACTCTTCCTAGACCGATCACTCACCTACCATTGCTTGACTCACTGCTTGAAGGAAACTGGCCATATTTTGTGAGCGCGTTAAAGCACGTCATTCTTCCGAGCATGGCACTTGCCTTGGTTACATTTGGCGTTATCGTGCGAGTGTTGAGGAGCTCGATGCTTGACGTTATGCGTTCAAATTACGTAAGAACAGCACGCGCGAAAGGTCTCAGCGAGAATACTGTATTTTTCAAGCACGGATTGCGAAACGCAATGATATCCGTCGTGACTTTGTCCTCGCTTATACTTACTTGGTTGATAACAGGAACAATTTTTGTCGAAAATATCTTTGCTTATCCAGGCATGGGTCAGTACGTGTACCAGGCACTACTTGCGCAGGATTATCCTGGCATTATGGCAACTACTCTTGTATTTGCGATCATTATTATCGTTACAAACCTGGTCGCAGACATTCTGTACGCCGTGGTGGATCCTCAAATCAGGTTAGCGTGATAAGAGATGCTTTCTGGAACAGAAGATGAAAACATGCCCGTTGCAGACCCCATAGTCCAGGTTCCCGGTGAAAATACAAGAGAAAGGATAGTGAGCACGCTTCGAGTTATCTTATCTAACAAGGGCGCTCTAGCCGGCGCTTGCATCGTCATAGCTTTTGTTGCAATATCGATTGCGGTAAGCATAGCCAGCCTCTTTCATACAAGAATCACGCCTTATGACCCACTTACCCAAGATGTGGGTCCTACCCTGGCTGCTCCATCTTGGGCTCACCTTATGGGAACAGATCAACTCGGGCGCGATGTGTTCAGTAGAATAATAGCCGCAACTCCAAATGACTTTGCTGTAGGTCTGGTAGTGATTGCTTTTGCCCTAATTGTTGGAGCCCTAATTGGAACATACGCAGCTTTTCACGGTGGATTGATAGATGAAGCTTTGATGAGAACGACCGACGTTTTCTTTGCGATTCCCGTTCTTGTACTCGCCATGGCAATTGGGATTGCGCTCGGTCCCGGAATAGTTCACATGGCCATAGCATTGATGATAGTATGGTGGCCTCCTTATGCAAGACTAGCGAGAGGAGAAGCGCTAAAAATTGCGCATCAGAATTACATCCAAGCTGCTCAGCTCTCGGGCGCAGGCAGATTCAGAATTCTCTTTGAGCACGCCCTGCCTAACATTACTTTGACATTAATTGTGTATGCAACTCTTGACATCGGCACTGTAATAATTGTGTATGCGGGGCTGAGCTACCTTGGTCTCGCTGTCAGGCCGCCACTACCAGATTGGGGTGAGATGGTGAGCTCGTATCAGGACTTTATACTTTCATCACCATGGTTACCTCTTTTCCCAGGTCTCATTATTGCACTTGGTGTTATTGGTTTCAGCCTCCTGGGTGATGGCTTAAGAGACGCTCTTCAGAGGGCTTGACATGACAGACAAAGAAAATGATTTGCTAACCATAACCGATCTTACGGTCAACTATGAATTCAAAGAGGGCCAGATTCAGGCAATAGACAGCGTCCGCTTGAACATTGAAAAGAACAAATTCATTGCTATAGTGGGTGAATCAGGATGCGGCAAGTCAACTCTGGCACTTGCGATAATAGGTCTCATAGCTATTCCTCCCGCCAAAATTCCAAATGGAAAGATTGAGTACAAATCAGTCGATCTCCTATCACTAAAGGAAAACGATCGGAGGAAGTACAGGGGAACAGAAATAGCGATGATTTTTCAAGAACCTCTCACTAGTCTAAACCCGGTATACAAGGTCGGAGACCAGATAGCTGAAGCAATAGTCATCCGTGAACAGAGAAAGGGAAAGGCTGAGAGCTCGATCGAAAATGAAGTCATGCAAAAAGTGTACAACGCAAAGGCTCCGACGATACCTTCTAGAATACACATCCCCCGTCGTGGTCTCTCAAAACTGCTCAGCGAGGAAATACTTGAAGCATTGAAGCGAGTCAGGATTGCTGATCCTGAACAGATAATCGACAGATACCCGTTTGAGCTTTCTGGTGGAATGCAGCAAAGGGTGATGATTGCAATGGCTCTCGCTCAAAAACCTGCGCTCTTGATTGCCGATGAACCAACCACCGCGCTTGATGTAACAACTCAAGCACAGGTATTGAAATTGATGAAACTCCTTATGGGAGAAGTAAACACAAGCATTCTCCTCATTACGCATGATCTTGCTGTCGCAAGTCAAGTGGCTGACAGAATTGTGGTAATGTACGCGGGTGATGTTGTCGAAGACTCTGATGTTTATGATCTCTTTTCAGAACCACTTCACCCTTATAGCAAGGGTCTCTTATCGTGCATTCCTTCTGGATCAAAGAACAATACCAAACTCACCCCGATACCAGGCACCGTTCCTGATCTTATGCATCCGCCCGTTGGATGCAAATATGCATCGAGGTGCCCTTACGTCATGAATATTTGCAGGGAAAGAAAACCCGTCCTCGTCGAGGTCAAACCGAATCACAAAGTCTCGTGCTTCCTCTATGGCAAGTAGTGTCCAAAACGCGGACGTCGGTGATGACATCATCCTTGAGACGAAGAGTCTGAAAAAATATTATCCTATCAGGAGGAGCTTCAATCCATTCATACGAAACCGGCCGAAACATGTTCGAGCAGTTGACGATGTTTCAATAAAGGTGCCTAGGGGAAAGACAGTCGCGATTCTAGGCGAATCAGGTTGCGGAAAGACAACGCTCGCAAAGGCAGTTACATTCCTTTCACCTCCAACTGGTGGCGAAGTGATTTTTGACGGAGAAAGTCTGACCTCTGGTAGACTAGATCATAAGAAGCTCTATCGAAACATGCAAATGGTGTTCCAAGACCCGGATTCATCACTTGATCCTCGGCTCAGAGTGAAAGATTCTGTGGCCGAACCATGCAAGAGGCTTCTCAACAAAAAGGGAATAAACATCGACGAAATTGTGTTAGCAAGCTTGGAGGCAGTTGGACTTTCAAGACAACATGCTGAAAGGCTGCCATCTCACTTGAGCGGAGGTCAAAAACAACGCGTCGCTATTGCAAGAGCAATCGCTACTCGGCCAAAAATTGTCGTGCTGGACGAACCAACGAGCGCGTTAGACGTGTCTGTACAGGCACAAATTCTGAACTTGTTGCTAGATCTTCAAAAGAAATTCAATCTGTCGTATCTTATTATCACGCACAACATTTCAGTGGCCGAGTATCTATCGGACCTGCTCGTGGTAATGTATGCTGGAAACGTGGTCGAGCAAGGGCCCTCAAATGTTGTCATTTCAAAACCGAGGCATCCTTACACAATAGCTCTGATATCTTCCGCGCCCATACCCAACCCTTGGAAGAGAAACCTTCTCACTACCGAGATCATGGGAGAAGTTCCCAGCGCGATAAATCCTCCTAGTGGGTGCAAATTCCATCCTAGGTGCCCCTACGCGGAAAAGATTTGCTCTGAAAAAATTCCAGAGCTTAGAGAAATCGCACCGGGTCAGTATGTATCTTGCCACTTTGCCGAGAAAACTGGCTGACCTCTTTTTCTAACGTACCATTCCCCGGCCAAGGATTCGAAGGGTCTTTTCCACTTTGCCTTGCCTTGCAAAGACAAGATAGTTATGAAGGTTGACACACGTGCAGACGTGATAAGGAACAAGATCGAGTTTCTTTCCAATTTTGATTTGCTCCTTCGCTTCGTCCTCTAATTCGAGCACGCCATGTTCCTCAGAGAATCTCACAACCTTTGCGTGCAGCTTTTCAAAATTTCGTAGCTTCGGATATTCAGACTGATCAAAGTCAAAAGTCTTCCAACCGCCATCGATTACTGCGCGGGATTCCACTGGTTTGCTCATAACCGTACACATGACAGAAATCGCCACGTCGCTCATTTTCACAAGGCCTGATTCAGCATGTCCATAGTCATAGAAAATGTACTCCCCAGGAGTTATTTCTGTAACGTCAGGATAAGTGCCGGATATTTTCGCTGTGGGGGTTCCACCAACCACGACGTTTTCAACCGACATGCCCGTTCTTTCTATTTCTTTCTTTGCCTTTGAGACGATTGCCATAGCTTCCTTGACTTTCTGTGGCCATTCCGGAGTGGGATAATGACCCACGTGTCCTTCGTATCCCATGATGCCTTTGAATGCCAATTTCTTTGAGCTTGACACAAGAGAGGCAAGGTTTGCGGATTCTTCCAAACTCACTCCGCAACGCTGCATACCGCAGTCAACATCGACCAAACAACTCAGCTCTACGCCAGCATCTTGACCTGCCTTTGAAAGATTCTGAATTCCTTCAACACTATCGACGCAGATGGTCATCTTTGCCTTTTGCGACAATTCCGCAAAGACCCTCAGCTTCTCTGGATCTACGACCTCGTTACTTACGAAAACGTTTCCTACTCCATTTTCAACCATCACTTGAGCCTCGCTGACCTTTTGAGTGCAAACGCCTACAGCTCCGTACTCCATTTGTTTCAAGGCAAGTTCGGGTATCTTGTGTGTCTTTGAGTGCGGTCTCAATTTTATATCATTCTTGCGACAGAAATCGGCCATGTCTGCAAGATTTCTTTCCATTTGTTCGCTATCGATCACGACTACGGGAGTGTCAAGTTCAGCTACAGCTGTACCTTTCGAGATTTCTTTAAAGGGCATTCTATGAAAAGAAGAAGGAAGAGACGGATAAAAAGCTGATGTGGAAAACAAATTATCGAATTCTTTGATTACAATATTTTACCGTGGTTCTAACGCGGCCTTCTTTGGCATCCATTGTTTCCTTGAAGAAGGTGCCACTTCCATGTTACATTTAAATCGCACAATCTAGGTTTCCAATCAAATGAAGATCTGTAGTTTCATTACAAGAGAATTCCAGAGCAGTCATTTAGGCGTACTTGCTCCTCAAGGAGATCAAGTTATTGATCTAAACAGCCTGGAGAAGGATGGTTTCGATTCTTTCTCCGCTATGGTCAAAGAGAGTGAACAAGAAGGAGTCGACTTATCTTCGTACATCAATTCTTTACTTGAGCGGCTGGGAGGCAATGCTCGTAAGCTAGATCTTAGCAAGGTTGTTCTGAAGAGACCGTTTAACCCTCCAGAAGTGTGGGGCGCTGGAATCACCTATCTCAGGAGCAGAGATGCTAGAGAGGTTGAGACTTCTCTCAAGGGCCTTTACAACTACGTTTACGATGCAAAGAGACCTGAGATTTTCTTCAAGACCACTGGCATCAGATGCGTAGGACCTGAAGAAGACGTTGGGATTCGTAGCGACTCCAAGTGGAGTGTTCCTGAACCAGAGTTGACAGTAGTTTTCGGCAGTAATTACAGAGTCATCGGATACACCATAGGTAATGACATGTCTGCAAGAGACATAGAGGGTGAGAATCCGCTGTATCTCCCACAAGCAAAGATATTCAAAAATTGCTGCGCGCTGGGTCCAGTTGTGACAACTTCTGACGAGATTCCAGATCCTAGAAGACTAGAAATTAAAATGAGTATTTTTAGAAATGGAAAGAGCGTATTCGAAGGATCTGTTTCTTCCTCCAAATTGAAGAGAACATTGGATGAACTTGTTAGCTACCTAAGGTCGAACAACATTCTTCCACCATGTTCTGCCTTCATGACCGGGGTTGGGATAGTACCTCCTGACGACTTTACATTGATTGACACTGATTTGGTAGAGATAGAGATGGAGAAAATCGGGAAACTGAGAAATACTGCTCGAGTTATCTCCTAGTTACGTTTCTTATCACGCTTGGGACGAGGTGTGACCATGTCGAAACAAGAGCATTACAATTTCATCTCTGGTAAGTGGGTACGGTCAGTTTCTGGAGAAAAGTTTGAAACGTATAATCCTGCTCGCAAGTCAATATCATTGGGGATCTTCCAGCACTCAGGAAGGGAGGACGCCAAGGATGCAGTTGCATCAGCCAAAGGCGCGTTACCTAAGTGGAGGAATACTCCCGGCCCCGAGAGAGGTAAGATACTATTCAGAGCTTCAGAGATTTTAGAGTCTCAGATTGATGAGCTTGCAAGGACGCTTACAGAAGAAGAAGGAAAGACACTGGGAGAAAGCAGGGGCGAGGTCCAGAGAGCAATCGACATCTTTCGGTTTGCCGCAGGACAAGGGTCGAGGATAGATGGGAAGACTTACTCGTCTGGTTTCAAACGAACTCTGCTATATTCTGTGAGAGAACCAGTCGGTGTTGTAGCTCTAATGACACCTTGGAACTTTCCAATTGCAATACCTTCATGGAAGATGGCCCCCGCCTTGATTTGTGGTAACACAATCGTCTTCAAGCCCGCTTCACTGACTCCTCTGATAGGTATGAGGATCGTCTCTGCCCTAGAAAATGCGGGACTACCTTCCGGCGTTCTAAACTTCGTCACCGGGCCGGGCGCGACCGTCGGCGATGAATTAGCTACAAATCCTGATGTTGACGCTATTTCGTTTACAGGATCCTATGACGTAGGTTATGGCATCCAAAAAGCTAGGGCAAATTCAAAGAAGATGGCAAGAGTTCAGCTCGAAATGGGAGGAAAGAACCCCACTATTGTACTTCCTGATGCAAGACTTGACGACGCCGCGAATATCGTTTCAAAAAGTGCGTTTGGCTTAACTGGCCAAGCCTGTACAGCGACGAGCAGGGTAATCGTACACGAAAGCGTCAAGGAAAAACTGGTGGAGAAGCTTGCGAGTATTGCAAAGAATACTGTGGTAGGAGATGGGCTCGAACCCAAGACACAAATGGGACCTGCCGTTTCAGAGACGCAGCTTGGAACAGACTTGAACTACATTGAGATTGGAAAGAGCGCAGGTGCAAGGATAGTTGCAGGCGGAAACAAATCTAATCAGACAGATCAGAATGGGTACTATATCGAGCCGACGATTTTCGATGATGTTTCTCCTGACATGCGGATTGCAAAGGAAGAGATTTTCGGACCAGTGCTCTCTGTTATCACTGTCTCGAGTGTTGATCAGGCAATTGACGTTGCTAACAATTCAGAGTTCGGCCTTACTGCCGGATTGTGCACATCGAACCTAACTAGCGCTTTAGAGTTCGCTGACAAAGTTGAAGCTGGAGTGATAAAGATAAACAAGCTCACTACTGGTTTGGAACTCCACGTTCCATTTGGCGGTTTCAAAAAGTCAAGCTCGAATACGTTCAAGGAGCAAGGTGAAGAGACAGTGGACTTTTATTCGCGTATCAAAACTGTCTACATTGAGTATTGACATTCAATCGCTACGAAGATGACCAATAGTTGTATTGGTAGTCATTTTGCCAGCTTCTGCCACAATTTCTCCACGTCGCTACGAGTTATATCTGTAACATCAACTATGGTGAACATCGACTTGGTCTCTCTAGAATACCTCTTCATTTGGAGCACGGCGCTTTCAAATTCGTCATGGTTAATTCCGTAATCTCTAGGCCTGAACAAGAGGCCCATCTCGTCCATCTCGCGCGCGACGACATCTTCTTCCCGATTTTGGAAATGGGTCAGAACGTATATTCCAGTGCCTACGACTTCGCCATGTAGAAAAGATCTCTTCGTAAGTTCTTCCAATGTATAGAAGTATAGATGCTCGCTCCCTTCTTCTGGCCTTGGACTCTTGGCTTCGACCTGCACTCGATTTGTCTCGATGTGAAGCTCAACTAGTGTCCTTATGCCTTGATCAGATACGTTCTTTATCTCGCTGGCATTAGCCTTCAGTTTTAGGAGTATCTTTCTTGCCTCTCCAGCTATCCGCTCGTCGTACGGTTCACCAATTTTATCCTGCGCCAACTTCCAATCGAACAATGCGGTCCGGCAAGAGTAGATATCGCCAGTCCCTGCGGTATTGAGTCTCTTTGGTGCAGATTGAATGGATTCGTAGTCAATTACAATTTCATCTGGAGAAACATTTCCAAGGTACCTGACTTTTCCATCAAACCTTACTGCAGCCGCTGGTGTCGCATACGCGTTTACCGATACTATCGTAGGAACGAATACTGCTCTGCAACCTCTCTTCCAGGCGAAGTACTTTGCCGTGTCTACAGCAACACCACCTCCAATTCCTACGACGGTGTCGATCACTGGGAGGTCTCGAACAAGACGATCCAAATAGTCATGTTCTAATCCTTCAGTCATTACAACTGAGGAAGGGGTTCCTCCTATCCTGTCCTTGACTAGGCCCCATGGTATTTCCATAGTCATTACTGCATACTTTCCGATTCTAGTTCCAAGACCATCTATTTTGCCAAATTCCACTTTCGTCATTTATTTTCCCCTGACTTTTCAGTAACCTGCTATTCT
>DAHVAI010000365.1 GCA_027314685.1 Nitrososphaerota archaeon
ACCTCTGAATATTCCTAACACGGTATGAAGAAATCAACAGGCTATCTTCGACACCCCATTGCTTCTCACGCACAATCATACTCGAGAACCTAATTGCACCATCACTCGTTAGCGCTTGACGAAGCCATTGAAGGCCATCAAAAACGTCTGCTCCTGCCAAAACATAAAAGGGTATCAAATTTAGATCGAGACATCCAAAGAGATGAATAGGTATGTCGCGCTTGCACTCCTCGAGTTTTTCCCTTATGCGTCGAATGTTCCTTGCCCTCTCAATTATGGAGGAACCTAGTTCGCTTTCAACAAAGCCAACCATTGCAACGTCGAGTAATGAAGGGATTAGACTCAGGAATTCTTCGATATCAACTATTTGACTGGCAGGAGTAGAGGGTTTGATAAGCAAGTCCCAAGGCAAATCACAGAATTGCTCAGTCAGTCTTTCCGCAGACTCAAGCTGCTTCCGTAGCGGGCATTGGTTTCCAAAATCAAAAGTGACTGGTATCACATTAGAACGTTCATTCACCTTCTCAAGTATCGATAAATAGTATGTTATCGTCCACTTGGACGGGGTTGACAATTCAGAACTTGCATAGGCCTCATAGCCTCCGCTATCTAAAATAATCGTGTCGGATGAGTACAGAACAGATTCGGGCAACAAGTTGTAATGTAGATCGTATGCGCTCACTAAGCAACAGGCGGTAGTATAGCGGGAATAGAGATCAAAAAGCATCCTCACTGGATTGAATCCCCTACTTGAGTATGAAGGAACCACAAGAGGAGTCGAAACCCCCGTGCGACCTACGCTACGGATCTTTGCAAGCTCGCTATCAGACACCGAGCGCCCTCCTATCGAGACAAGATGGACACTGACCGCATGGCTTACTTGATGCCCTCGTGCAGCTAAAGGTTGCATTTAACGGCACTTTACGTTTCTGTGCATATCCTGCTATCTCTGCCTTTGTGAATCCCAACAAAGGTGCCTCAATGACGACGGTTCCTGAGAAGTAACCATCCAAGATGGACTGAGTACTCTCTATGAATCTTTCCGAGCAGTCATAATATGGGGACATTGAATGCGCACCAAAGGCGATTCTGATAGGTTTCGTTCCAAATTCAGCTGCTGCAGCCAATATCAGGAGAGCGTTTCTTCCTATGAACTCATCACCCCGTACAGAGACAGGGACAGAGAGGTTCCTTTTTAACAGTTTTAACCCATAAAGCTTCGAGATAAAAACAACTGCACGACGCTCTCCGATTAATGCCCTCTGGCCATAATTATAATGAACACCGAACATTATGGTTTTTCTTCTATGATACATGTCCACCAAAGTCGTGGAGTCAACTCCACCCCCCATTAGTACTACTACTGGTGTCGTTTCCGTTGACTTGGCATCTCTCTGAGATCTGGACTTGTCCACCTTCACCAAATTCCCTCCTGTTTCCTTTATTCTGTCAACAAGCGCAGTGTCGCGCTCCTCTTCCTGATTTTATAAAGACACCATGGCAACTTGTAGTCAACGAGTTCGAATCTGTCAATATGTTGATTTACATTCAGCCTACTGCCGCAAGATATAGAGCGACTTCGTTTGTGCCATCAACCCCTAAGAGAGCTTCTATCATATCATCTATGAAGCCTCCAATTGGGCATATACCGTAATCCATCGATTGGCTAATAAGACAGAAGTTCTGCATCACGTGCCCAGCCTCTAACATAATGTATCTATATGCACGTTCTCCATACTTACCGAGGGCTCTAGAAAATACGCAGGTTAGGGCGACAGCGAACTGAGCGTCACGGATCCAATCTTCACCTGTCATTTGCTGTAAATTCGTCGATGGATCGCATTCTTTAAGTAACTCAAGACGGTGTGACTTGACATTGTAGTGATACGTACCATGTTCCATTTCAAGGTGGCTATTCCAAATAATGTACACTTCTATGGGGTATCTTGCACCAGCAGAGGGATACGCTCTCCGAGATCCATGGCTGGCCCCAGATAAGGGGGCACCCGAGCTGTCTGTTAGAATACCAGCGGAATAGTACAAGAGTGTCGAAAGATCAACTAAAGAAATGTTTCTCTCGCCATAATGTCGACTTGATTGTCGGTTACGTAGAGCAGTTATGAGGTCCCAGGCTTGTGGTACAGGCGCTGGAAGTGAGACTTGTCGAGCGTTGGGGTATTCTGTAAACTCAACATTTGCCCAAGACTTTGCCCTCTTACGCCTCTCTTCTACAGAGAAAATCTGGGTCGGGTCTATCTTAGAAGAATAATGATATCCGAAAGCCATAGTCCCACGTAAAGATCGATCTCGATTCATATCTTCAGCCAACTCCTGTCATCCTGCAACTTACTATGTGAAACTCAAATATGCCAAGAAGTAGATTGCTGAAGCCAAATTGTGCCGGATCAAATGCGCTGCTAAAACGAATGGAACATGCAGTTCCAGAAGCCCAAGGAAGGCACTTAAAGACTTGCTGGAAGTATCGAGTCATGAAACTCGCGGTGAAGGTCCGTAAGGTCAAATCTATGGCTATGCCAATTATCGAAGTACTCTACACATTTAGGTTA
>DAHVAI010000370.1 GCA_027314685.1 Nitrososphaerota archaeon
TCCGCTGTAGCTCTTTACTGGGCATTGAACAAGGGATACAAAGTAGAGACGATTACTTTCGACTATTTTCTCAGGAGCCGAAAGGAAATCCAAAGTTGTAAGCGAGTGGCAGCGTTTGCATGCGTCAAGAACACCCAGATAAATTTGGATTTTCTCAAAGAAATCGATGATCTAAAGGAGAAGAACAGAAATCCACAATTGAAGCAGGCTCCGAGTACGTACATCCCTGTAAGAAACGTGATCTTATATGGAATCGCAGCTTCGATCGCAGAAGTGATAGACGCCAAGTATGTAGTTGGCGGTCACAACAAGAACGATACGCGTTCATTTCCAGATTCGTCCCAAAAATTCTTTGATTTGTTCAATAGGACTACGTCGTTGGGCAAGATAAGCAAGAATCGAACAGGGAAGGTCCTCCTACCGCTGGGGAACCTTGACAAGAGCGAAGTCATCAAGCTGGGAAAGAAACTTGGAGTTCCGTTTGAAATCACTTGGAGCTGCTACAAATCTAAATCAAGGCCTTGCAGAAAATGCTCAGCATGTAGATTAAGAGCCGAGTCGTTCAGTTCAGCTGGTATTCAGGATCCACTCATGGCATAGACATGAACTCGATGAACTCTTCCTTTGTTCTTTCAGTCATTGTGTAATTTGATTTTATCTGCTCGCCAAGCGTGGAGCTCTTGGTCTTGCCATAGTCGTGGCCAGGGTAGACAACAAGGTTCGGATCCAGCTTCCGAAGCTTTGCGAAACTCTCATAGAGTTCACCTGCATCGCCGCCAGGAAGATCTACTCGTCCACACTCATCGATAAAAAGCGTGTCGCCCGTAACCAGAGCGTAATGACTGATTACGATACACATGCTTTCAGGAGAGTGGCCGGGAGTGTGTATGAACCTTAGTTCGAGATTGCCAACTTTCACAACTTCGCCGTCCCGAACCGATACGTCCTTCTTCAACTTTGAGGCCTCGTGCATAACTATCCTGGCGCCGGTTTTTTCCTTGAGTGCGGAATTTCCGCCAATGTGGTCAAAGTGGGCGTGAGTGTTGATTATGAATTTCGCTACAAGTTTGTTCTCAGCTAACAGATTGTATAGCTTACCGACCTCCCATGCGGGATCGAAGACCACAGCCTCACGAGAACCCTTGTCAGCCACTATGTACGAGAAGTTCTTGTAACTTCCGACAGGTACCTGCTGAAAGTAGATGCCGTCTTTCAACATGGAACACCTATGTTCGCCACGAGGATCTCTCCACAAGTCTCCAGCGCCTTTTTACTTGCGAGCATTCCTTTCTTTGGAGAATCCATAGTGACGGTATAGTTTGAAGACACTGCAATGTCATAATTTCCTGTATCAGCTTCCATCCCAGAAGGAAGATCCACACTTATTGTGGTAATACCTGACGAATTGACTCGAGAAATGACTGCCTCTTGCAGACTACGCGGTTTGCCTTTGAATCCAGTACCAAAAATTGCCGATACAACAACATCAGCCCTTTTCAAATAATCCTCCAGCAAGGCCAAGTCGTCATTAGAAGCTATTTCAGCTCTTGATATTTTTCCTATTTCCTTCAGAATTTTCCAATTTGTGAGTGCTTCATACATATGAATAGATGATTCATTTCCAATAAGAGCTACTACAACCCTAAACTTGCTCCAGTAAGACAGATGTCTCGCCGCAACAAATGCGTCACCGCCGTTGTTCCCGGTGCCTGCAACAATCAAGACATTGGCGGCCTTGAATTTGTTTGCTAGGAAGCTTGCTATAGCGCAGCCAGCATTTTCCATCATGACCAATCTGCTTATCCCCATCTCGACTCCTTCATTTTCTCTTTGTCTCATTTGTTCAACATCAACGGGCAACCGTTCACCCAAAGTTAGGAGACCACAATTCATGACTTGACTTACCGGGTTCGAAGTATTTATTCGCAATCAACAAGTACCTCAGCAGGGCTGAGAATCCTTCGTGAATCACCCTTTACCTCATCATCCGAGATTGGGTTCTAAGAAGCATGATCGGTCTCACTCCGCTCAAGTCTAGCGGAGGCGATTACGCCGTAGTAGATAATGGCCACAGAGCGTCGCAACTTCCGCTCGAGTTCTATTGGAGAAAACTTAGACTACTACCAGTGAATATTCGGCAAAAGTATGTAGTAATCAATTCCAGAAAATAGCCGATTATCATAAGGCCAAACTTGAGATACTTTTCACAAGCGCGCGACAAGCATCACGCCCCTTCTCTGTGATCTCGACAGTCTGCATCGGAGAACCTCTTCCTCCGATGGATTTTGCATTGCTTATCGTAACGTAACCAATTCCTTCGAGTTTACTCAAATGATTTTCCAAACTCCCCTTTCCCAGGCCTGTAAGCGTCCTCAGCTCAACAGAGCTCATCTTTCGAGTCTGTGCGAGCAACACCAATATCAGGATTCGTGTTGAGGATTTGAAGGTCGGGTCACTTAGCTGTTCATTTAGTGATTTTGGCGCCTCGTCCGTAACTATCTTCTTATCAAAATCTCCTTTGTTGATTTCGTTTTCATCACTCAAGTCCGGTACGATCCTCCTCAATTTCTGGAACGGGTCTAGTACGCGCGTGGATTCCAGAAAAGATCCAGGTGACAATCGTTCCTCCAGCGAGGAGCGCGTATGGCCCATGGCTAGTGGTGATAGTCAATAGCGCCAAGGAGGCAATGCTACTCAAGGAGAGCGCGGCAATTGCGATCACAGACTCTCCAGGAATCTTATTCAAAAAAGATAAACGTAGGGCATAGTACAGATAAACCGCCACTCCAAGGTGTATCAAAAGGTTGACTAGTGGAAGATGAACTCTTGCAAACATAATTGTCAAAACAACAAGGCCGTTGGTTGCGATCCAAATAGGTACAACGAATCGGTAACCGAGAAGCGTTGACCAAGTTCTCTCGCCTTCGAAGTGAGTGATCTCAGCGGAGTTGCGGACTCGTTTGAATGCCCAGAGAAAGGCAATGATGCCGCAGCCACTCGCGGTCATATCCATGGCTATCGTACTTGCGTACCCAATTGATACTAGCGAATCAATAATAGGACTTCCGAATATCGAAAGGAACATTGAAAGAGCTAGTGCAAGATAGAGCACTCCCCAAGCTCTGCGGAGCAGGTCTTCGTTCAGGAGAATAGCTCTTTTGACGGCGCGCCTCACTTCATCGCGTGAGACATCATCCCTTCCATTATCCATCATTTTGGCTTTTACATCTATAATCAGGGTCTTGCTGTTTCTGAGTTATAAAATGTGGTGAAAGGTACAAAATTTGTACCTTTCCATTTCTATTTAAGCTCTGCAATTGTAACATACTGAGGTAGTATCTTTCTTTGAATAGACCAATAGTCATAATCGGCGTAGTTGTACTTATCATCGGAGTGATTCTTGTTGCAGTCGGAGCCGTGGGCGTGCTTCGAGGGCTTACTATAGTCACTACCTTCAATCAATCTCAAAGCGGTGAATATGTTTCAACAGAATTAATACTCAATACGACCTCAGGAATAGCAGTAACATCTGCAGCATCAAATGGAGGTCTCATCCAAGCCCAAGACCTGAATCTGGTTAACTCAACCAACATTGACCAGTATGCTCTAACGCCTCATTCAAACGTAGCGGGAACCTCGACTTAGAGGCTATCCGAGAATTCCCGCCTGTTGATATGTTATCCACGCGCAGGCAAAATGTAGCATCGCCAAG
>DAHVAI010000051.1 GCA_027314685.1 Nitrososphaerota archaeon
ACGAACCAAGATTGAACGCCCTTCTCCGAAGTCCCTAGAGTCGCCAAGAACCACAGAAGCATCTTCGACAAACTAGAAGTGGATTGGTACTTGCGACAGGCACTTGGGAAAGTTCAAGAACAACAATATCTTTCGCACATAATGGGAATTTCAACGAAAATGAACACAAAAGCGAGACAAATGAATTTCAGTTGAAGAAGTTCTTGTTCATAACCTAAGCGAACCTTGCGATGAATTCAAGCTAGATTGAGATAACATGGTGCCAAGAGAGGTAAGTAGGAGGAAACGAGTTGCTACTCGCCGTCGAGGATATCCGCTTTTGTACTTCTCAACACATATAGTCAAATGCTAAAGCGGGAGAATTGCTGATGCCGGAAGTACTAAACAGGTTTTCCAAATTACTGCTGTTTCTACTAGCTTATTCCCCCGTCGTAATAGTCCTCATTCTCAAGTACAGCCTGACTTACTTCACCGCCTTTGTTAGTACAATCTTTCTGTTGGCATTACTTCTCGCAGTCTATGAAATGCTTGTAACGGTTTCCACGATCCAGCCCGAATCGATAGGGGACGTAACCATTTCACAACGAAAAAATACCGATTACTTGCTGTTTATAGTGACTTACCTGATCCCTTTCTTTGGATTCCAGGTGAATCTGCTTTCAATAGGGATGCTTGTATTCATCTTTTTATTGATTTATGTCATTTACGTGGATAGTTCCATGCTCGCTGTAAATCCTTTGCTCAAGATTGTCTTCCGGTACGACATCTATGAGGCGGTTGTGGACGACGAACATATTTATATCCTCACCAAGATTAAGTTCAAATCCGGAAAACAGACCTTGCGGCTTTTAAAACTTTCAAAAGAGGTTTTTATGACCACTTAGGAGGAAGTAGAAAATGGAGGCCCATCAACGGTTAAATTCATTACTTCGAGACAGTAGACTGATGTCTTCTGCCGCCAACATCTCTTTTCTAGGTCAATATCGACAAGCAAGGATTACTCACTTCACATTTAGATCGGTTAATCTCACGCGTACGGTCGCGGACCAATTGAAGGAGTGGCTT
This sequence comes from Nitrososphaerota archaeon, assembly GCA_027314685.1. The sequence goes on from DAHVAI010000051.1 coordinate 1,066, forward strand.
AACAGAAGCATAGATCGTGTCAGAATTGCTTATGAAGCTTATGACACGGAGCCTTCTGCTCAACCACATGAAGTGAGCCTTGGCGATTTGACTGCCTGGGACCGCTTCGAGGCCTCACTTAGAACTCCCACTATTTTTCAACCCGAGGAATTACTCAAGAGAATATCGAAAGATGCTATAGCTTATGTTGTTTCCATAACCCATGCTGATTTTGTTGTGGGTTACTTGAGACGAATGGAAAAGAGAAATGTACTCAGGCAAAGTGGCAGATATAGAGTTTTTACTAGTGGAACTACCCTTAGTCGTATCAGCGAAGAGAAAGGAATAATAGTTGATGCTCAGTGCGATTTCGTCTTCCTTGTTGACCGCGAAGGAAAGACAGGATGGGCACTCAATGAGCGTAACTATGAGAAATTCTTCGATATAAATGAGGAAAGAATGAAAAACGCGGTTCGATCTATTGGCTCCTCTGAATTGATGAAATTCATTCCCTTTGGAGAAGAAGTCATGACTCTTGTCAAATCAGATCGCGGTCTGCAAAATCAACTGCTATCTACAAATGTTCAAACAGGAATTAGTGAATTTGAAATCGATAAGTTTAGGAAGAGTGTAGAAATCTTGCAGAAAGGGGGAGTTGAACTGCAATTCAGCCTCAGAGGCGATAAAGTACTCATAAATGATGGAAACAGGCGAAAGGGTGTTAGCCAACTCTTAGGTGTAGTAGGATATAGGTACTCGAGATCACTGACAAATGAGCACCTAGTAGAATCCTCAGGAGTAAAACTGCTGACATAACAGACCTGCTTCCCATGTACGCTATTGGCCATTCTATCGATCTGGATGATGCCATCTGAGAATTGCAGAGAGATGAATGCTTGGTATCCGTGCCCTCAGAAAGTAACTTGGTTGCTCAAGATTTAGATCAATGCAGTCTGACGTAAACAATTATCCTTACACCTGCAACTGCAACAGGAAAGAGAGAAGAAAGATAAACTCCGTTCCTTATTCGTGATAGTCATAATATTCGACTACCTTATCCAAAAGGAGGATTTGTACGACGAACGAATCCAAGCAAGATCTGCCTCGCCCTGGCAAAATCGTATCAGCTGACGAGGTTAGCTCGACCCTTGCTTCAATTGGTAGGGGAGTCAATGACATTGACAAAGCATCTGATGTCATAGAAGAGGGGCTAGTCCGTTATCTAGAAGACACCTACACGGCGACCAGTGCATCAATTGATAACCATTTCGACAGTTTCAAGAAACGATCTACAGTGGACTTTTTAACTGCAGCCACTCTCTTTTTCGTTTTGATTTTTGTTGTGGGGCTCACTTTGCTGTTTCACTATGAACTGCATCTCATATCAATCGCCGAAGTGCTAATAGGATCCATCAGCTCACTAACGTTCATCGTCTTCGTTGGATACTACTACATATTCCAATCCCAGAAGCTAAATCTAGAATCTTTGAAGGACCGAACCAAAGACTCCCTTAGATTCATGAAAGGTCTGAGAAGAACAGAAGGGAATCCTTGGAGGATCGGTACGCAGATCCTCAGAAGAGTGATTTCTATTGTGGTTCAAGCTATACCCATCTTCTCAGCTTCAGCACAAAGATTCTTGGAGTCTGAGCGAGTGAAAGATAAACTTCTTTCATTCAAACAGGATGTTCTTGACTGCCTTGAGCGTTATTCAATATCCAGCATAGAACTTAAACAAAACATGGAGGATCCAGAGGCATTATCTATTCTGTCAACAGATTGGTTAAAAGATGCGGCAAACATAGTTCATAGTAGCTGTCTGGTAGGCAAAGATCCGATTCCAGCTGAACTTACCAAACTCTTCTATTATGAGCATCTTCACAGCCAAAAGCTCGATCATCAATGGCAAACGATTCTAGATGAGAGCAGCAGAAGAATCCTTCAAACATTGTCTCGAATCTACATCGCCAACAACCTGGTCGAGAGCAGCGTTGTAGACCACGAGTTGAGCCTTCCTCTAATGGAAAATCTACTATCAAACACGAAGCGCAGTTACAGCAAAGAAGACATTGTCAGACTTTACAACCGTACCTGCACTGAGTTGCGTGATGTGTCTGAGAATATCGATAGAATGTCAAAGTATTATGAATTGAGTTTTACTTCGAATATCTTACTTCCTTCAGTCCTGTCTTCCTCCTTTGATAGCATTGAGTCGACACTCATCAAGCGAGCCTCCGAAATCAGTGGAATCGACAAGGAGATTCTATTCTTAGTCTATTTCATTCTGAACGACGTAACTAGAGCCAACGAACTCTTCTTGAGAATAAGAGACACTCCCGAAATGCTTCATGTCCTGGAGTTCATGTTAGAAAGAGAAATACTCAAGTCAGACTTGCCCTCTTCCAGTTTGCTCGAAATTGTTAGAAAGTTTGACAGTTTGAATATTGTGAAATGGCAGTCAACAGTGGATAGAGCCCATGATGCGATCTCCTTTGCTAATGCCATGTTGAAGTTCTTATCTGACTTTAAGGTTCGAACGAACTCTGAGGCAGGCCTAATGCCCCATGTACTTCAGTTGATTAAACCCAAAATCACGATTGGTGCTGACTCTGACATGCCTTCAGTACTAGCTGCAGTTACTAGGAGGTTGGTAAACTGGGATGATTTACCTGGAATGCCGGACAGGAACAAGGAAGAAAACATTGAGAAATTTTCACAGATGCTAACCGTTGTCTTCGTCAACAGACGAGGAAGTCCTTACGAAATGGCTTGTTATTCAAAAGCCACTGAGAAATGGAAAATCGATGTCAACCTGTATTACCTAATCAAGCTCAAAGAAGAGAACCCGGCGTCGGAGCTGGGTTCACTGATTTTGCAGGCTCTCGCCTTCAAGGCCATTGCTGAAAATGATGCGGTTCTATTCTCAGAGTTTCAGTTCAGGTTACATGGACGGCAGTTCATATATGACTTCTCAACCCTGATGGGTCTCAGATTCGATACTAGCCTAAAGGTTGAAAGATCCACTCTCAAAATTCAAAAGCTAGAGATGTTCAGAACCAATGTTCAAAATTTCCTCCGAAAGCAGCTAGATTTGAAAAACGTCAAGGATTTGACATTGGGAAGAGTAATTCAAGCCTATCTGATAACCGTTCCAGTTGAGCTACGCGGTGGGAAGAAGAGGGCAGCAGTCATGGATGCACTAAATGATATCCCCGGCCTTCAATCTGTAGTCAACCAATTGGATCTGAAGTACAACACAAAGCGGTACAAGGACATTATTCTTCCAATCCCAGGCTCAGGGTGGAATACCAGAATTGGTGTAGTCCCCCAAGATATGGCCTATTCAGAGTGTTCCTCTCTTTTAGAGGACATCTTGAGAATGCACTTCAAAAACAAAGGAGAAACTCAACAACTGTTCATGACAAAGATTTCCGCTACAGAAGAGTCCTTCAAAGTGTTGATCAAGGAGGCTCAGACTCAAGTAGACTTGTTTGACAAGATCAGAGAAATCGTCAGAAAGAGATTCTCTGCATACTACCAAGTGGCACTTTACGTGTCTACCAATGAAATGTCAATCAAAGAGTCGACAATACTAGATGTAGTTGGCCGCATCATAGATACCGAAGCGGGCGGTTTCATGAATCTTCTGAGCACAAAGGAAAGACAAACGCTTATCAAAACACTCGGTAAAGACTCCGGTAGCCTTATGGACGCCATCACCCAGAACCTGAACGTGCAACTTTCAACAGGTAACTTTCACTCATTGTGCATAGCCCTGGCTAAATCAGTAAATGTTGCTGGCCAAAATGCCAGCTCCGCAATTGTAAAACGGGCTCTCTCGCACGTTTGTTCAGACAAGATTGTCAAGCAAAAGGATCTTGACAATTTGAGTCAGCTTATAGTTGGTGTAGCTGAGATGGTTGGAGACATATTCCAATAAGATGAGCGTTTTATCCGTACGCAAGTGAATATCTTTCACACACGCATTGTTCCATTAGAGAGATATTTTGGAATGGGCCCTGATCTTTTGAATCACTCCCGTGAAAACCAACCGAGCCCCGTGATTTATTCTTCCTGTTTGTTTTCGACATGATCCTGGTTAATTCCGACTTCCTCATTCAACCTATTCAATATCTCCGTCTTTGTGCAAAGCAACTCGGTGATATCCAGGAATTCCTGCTCTGAGAAGGCGGCAGCCTTCCTCGCATGTTTGTCCATCGTCATTGTCTTGCGCGCAGTGAGGTCTTTATCCTCTTCCACATATGGTTTGCCACTTGTTAGCACTGCCCAGACAACACATGCCAGCTTTCGTGCCGCTGCAACCTGGGCCTTTGCGGCACCTATCGATTTCTCCTTCTTCCAGCAAAACCTTGTAATGGCTGTCTCATTTGCAGATTTGAGCATTCCCTGCACTGCAGTG
>DAHVAI010000373.1 GCA_027314685.1 Nitrososphaerota archaeon
AGATTTTGATTGATGCATAGTAGTTCGATATGGAATGCGTACGAACGATTGGCAGGAGTTGCAGAAGTAGAGGTGAGCTCTGTAGACTCTGCTAGAAAGGACAAGATCGTAGATGTTCCTTGTCGTTCCATCTGGAAATCTGACCGCGCTACTTGAAACTAGCCTGGCAAGAATGGTCGTGTTGAGGTAGCACGTTGTACTTTTTGAGATTGTTCCCAGGGATTTCAGTATTGAATCCAGGAGTTTGTTTTCCTTGCTAGGATAGAATTCATTGCCCACCCTTCTGACCTCACCGCCGCTTTGCTGCACGAGGAAATCGAGTAGATGGAAGTATTGTTCTTTTGGGACCCTTACGGCAGCAAAATCCTCTATCGAGACTATTCCTGCAGGTTCGAATAGTCCTTCTGTTTTGAATATTCTGATTTTCTCGTTTGAGACTAGTTCTGCTATGAGGTTACCTGTTGCAGTAGAGTAGAATTTGTTGATCCACCTTATGATTCCTTCAGAAGATCTTGCAAGCTGGTAGAGTAGATTTCGGTAGATTCTTTGCTCCACCATGATTGGCTTTGGCAGCTCAATGTCTTCGATCTTGGTCTTTACCTCGTGCCACCTTCCGGTAGTTTGATCTACCAGAGCCACGATGAGAGAGCCTTCGGGAGATAGGCGAGCGATTGGACGGTCCTGTCTGCTTGCGCGGAAGAACTCGTTATTTCGCTTTACAATGTTGGTGCCCCATTTGTATTCAAGGAAATCAATGATCTTTCGGTATTGTACTTGCGGAAGGACTATCTGACAAGTACGACTGCTTCGAGGTATTGCTATCGCTTGAGCCTTTTTATTTGAAAACAGCGCTTGCACTTTACTTCCCTCCGAGTTTTGCTTTTCCCAGGAGCACATCTACAACATCGTTTTCGGAAGTCGCGTCGTGCTCGAGCCTTCCTTTGTCGTTTGAGTTGGTGTTTTCAGGTGTAGAATTGGACGCCCTGGAGAATAGAGCAAAGAAGCCATCAGTTGCTAGCCCACCAATCCCAAGTGAGAAGGCAAGTAGAGCTGAGGCGGATGCTACGTCGACATAGTCATTTGAATCGATTGCCATAGTCATCGAGGGAGCAACGATCGCGAAGAAGAGCAGCGAGGATAGCACAGACATGAAGTACCTTCGTGCGTTTCTTTGGGAACTTCGGTTCTTTGCCATCTCAAACGTTTCAGCGACTAGTCCGCCGACTGACACGGAGAAAAGCGATAGAGCCACGATAGACACAACCTTGCCCGTGAACCAGTGGGGAGCAGATAGAAGGGGGATTACGAGGAGTAGGAGTAACGCTGAGGTTATAGAGACAAAGAGATAGTTCTTTGTCATCATGCTTCACTAACCTCCCCGTCTGAAATTATCTTCACGGCATCTCGCTTTGTTGCTGCGGCGGCTCTGTAGTTACGATCTGTCCTCCACACAGAGAGAAGGTACGACCTCTCTTCTCGACTGAGGCCAATCACGATGTCCAGGGCATCGAGTTCGTTTTGTTCTTCGTCTGTGAGTAGTGGAGTCGAGTTCCTCGGATAGTAGTCGTTCGTTGCCAAATGCTTGTCACCTTTTTTTCGCATCCTTTGCCCACATGCTTTGGCAGATCCTTTCGTATTTCAGAGGGCTACCTTTCGTGTTTCACAAAGAGGGGTAAATCATCGAAAGTGTCTTTGGTTTGCTTGACCGAAATCTATTCATTCGTGTGAAAGACTCGGGCGAAACCTAGTGTGCTTTGGATGAACGGCGATTACTCGACGAGAGATTTGACTTTATTCTCTAAACCAGCGTGATTGACTCGAGGTTTCGAAAAATGTCTAGAGCGTCTTCTCACATACATCCTACGATTAAGAGCGCAGGAGGGTTGGAGAGTCAGATCAGGCTTCTTTCATCGTCTCCGTCTTCTTCGGATAACAGAAAGTTGTTTTGATTCGCGCAAAGTGGATAACGATTACGTGTCTTGCACGACTACTGTTTTCATCGAGCGCTGACGCTAACTCGAAGTAGCACAGTTGCTACACTATTACATGGTGTCCTCTACCTTCGTGCATCCAGCCAAGCATTCTTTCTTTTCCTGATGGAGTAGGAGCGTCTCAATGGACGGCAACGCCATCCCAGACTAGAAAGATAGCCCAACCAATTGGACTAGCCACGACAAGCCAGCCTCTAAGAATAAAGAGAGCCGCAACATGCTTTGGTAGGAGCGTCTCAATGGACGGCAACCAAGAGCTCAGATACTCTATCTATTCTTGGAAAGGTTCGGTTTTTCTTTGGGGGTTTTTTGTATAGTAAGAATGATAGATTCATTTCCTATTTAACGTCCTGAAAGCTGCGCAAATCTCTCCAAGATTCTATTGCAGTATGTGATCCAAAACGTGTCATCGTGTTTAAAATCATATGTCAGTTCAATGCTCGATCAGTCTTACATTTCACCAAGCAAGTTTAGCAAGGAAGCGTATAGTTTGATCTCACACCTCCAACCCAATGACACTAGCGCTCTTAAAGCGCGCTGGCCCTCTTCCTCTGAAACAGAGCCGCTAGCGGCTTTGATAGCAGACTAGTTCAAAATACGCGCGCTCTCTCTGTTGATTACTAAAAATAGCTTTCTTATGATATGAAAGTATCACGATTGCCCCTCTGCAGAAGAATTACTATCGCCTTCTTCTAGCTCTAACTGTTTTTCGAGTTCTTCCTCTTTCATTCCTAGAACGTTTGCGTAAAGTTGCTTTACCTCGAAGGTAGTCGAAGGTTTTCCCTTCAAAAGATCCAAAACATCCTTGCGGTGCTTTGCGCTTGCAACATAGAACACAACACGAGAGTACTGTCCAGGCGGGTAGACTGACTTGTAGTAGTTCTTCAGGAGTTGTTTCTGGGCCTTCCTCGGCGAAGTTTCAACTTCCACCGCAAAGCGATTCTTTATGTCCCAGTGGTTAGGATCATGCACCTCTTTGACGCTCCCATCCCTATCTCTGCTGAAAGATGTCTTCATAGGATAGACGATGATGTCGGGCCAACGCTTGTTTGATTCGCCATAGTCTATCGTGCAGGAGGAACCCTTCCGTTCTCTGTAATACCTGATAAGGTACCTGAGCATGTTCCAGTGGATGTTTTTTCCAGCCCTTGGCCCTCTCACATCACGATTTAGAAAATTGTGTTTTGCGTAATCTGTAATAGCATACGAGGTCTCTCGAGATCTGTCTTTTTCATCCTCATTTAGAGATGCATCGTCAAGTTTACCAACGAGTGAAGGATCGTAAAATATTCCCATGTCGTGGAGATAACCTCTGTCAATAAGTGAGTTGACTGCACCTAGTGTGACAGAAAGGTTCCAGCCGAACTGTTCTAGCATTATCTTTGCCAAAGTACGGAATTTCATTTCTTTGCTTTCGAGCCTTCTCGAATCTATCACGAAGAGTATGTTCTCTTCTACGGGTCTTAGCAGTGGCAGTCCCTTTGAGATAGTTGCCTCCTCCATCGCCGCCCTGTAAATTGGCTCCCTGTCCTTTGAGGATAGTTCGTATCCACTCCCATAGTTATCCTCCATTTCCGAAAGCATGTAGTCTATTACCTCTTTCTGAGAGTGAATGGGATCCTTGATTTTCGGTACGGCAAAACGAAGCGTCTTTGCCAGGGCAGAATCTCCGCGTGGATTCATCCTGACCACCGAAAGCCAGTTGGGGAGTCTGACTATGGCTTTTGCCCACTTTTCCTCGTCGGGCGCCATGATCTTAGAGACGGCTCTTGCGTCGTCTGGACCAAGTCTGAACGCAAATACCATTCCTGCATTTCCGATGATTGCGTCAAAAAGATCTTCAGGGATCTGGGATATGTTCTGATGAGCGATGTTCAAGTACAGTCCAAATTTGGCAGATTCACTTAGAATTGTCGAAAGAATTCCGAGCTTGGATATGCTTTGAAACTCGTCGATAAAGACGTAAACGGATGTCCTCTCGGAGTGTTCTGAATCCATCAACTCACTAGATCTCTCTTGCTGCCTTGCTCTTGCTTGAATCATAAAGTAAATCCTTAGCACGATCGCGCTCGTAAGCATTGTGCAAAAATCTTCAGGTAGGTTTGATTTCGGAATCCTGAAAATAGTAAGCCTTCCAGGTTTCAGCATTTGTGAAAAGTCTAATTTTGAATCTCTCTTGCAAAAGGTCCTTGCAGTTAACGAAGCTAGAGGGAGAACAAAGTTAGAAATCCTGTTCATGGCAGCGGCGAATGCATTATCTTCGAGTTTAGAAATTGCTTCCATCGTCCTGCTCACCACCTCGTCTGGGATGAGTTGATTTTTTAGCAATACTTCGAGTTCCTCTCTATCGATACGAATCATTTCGTTAAGCAGGTAGTAGAGATCAAGGAAGGTTATGGAGCTCGTGCTGGGACGGAATGCAATTTTGCCTGATTCTTTGTGAAGATTTGATTCTGATTCTCCAATGTCTGATTGTTCTTCGGGTGAATTTGAAGTAGCGTTTGCTGGGTCTGTGCCGGCGTAGAGGTAGTATAGTGCTCCCTTTAGCAGCCACATTAGCCGGGGGGCCTGATCAGAACTGGTCGAAAACATCTCTCTCATAACGACTGACAATTGTTCAACCTGATTTTGAACGGCCATAGCCCTTTCACGTCTGTAGTTTGGTGCATCTGGCTGCGGCAGAGGAGGTAGCTCGAGCGGGTTCAGAGAATATGTGGTATACAGAGGATCGAGTATAGCAAGATCTTCCCAGTCATCTAGCATCGTGGCAAGTCTCAGAGATGCATCGCCGTGAGGATCGATGTAAATCATAGAACAAGGATATTTTTGCTGGTTTCGTTTGAGGTAAAGGCAGTTTAGGAGAAACAGCTGGAGGTTAGTCTTACCTGTGCGAGTACCACCGATAACGTAAGCATGACTCTTTAGGTCATCAAGTGTTAGTTCATCTTGAGACATCTTGTTGGATAGCTTTCATTCATCTTCTTAAGATGCAGAATTTATTCGGATGAAAATTCTAGTTTTTCCACGATGAATGTGGATCATGATCTGAACTTGTTGTTGTCTTTTCGGTTAAGATCAGGCGTGTATTTCAAAAGCGAACCCGTTCGGTTCTTTTTGAGGTGAAACTTGTAGGGTGGAGTGGGAAAGGAACCAAAGAAGCGTTGCATCGCGAATATCGACGGGACTGAAGAGACTAACTGGACGAGGGGAAAGAGTAGGTAAGTAAAGTGAGAGTTGAATGAAAGACTGACCCTCAAAGCAAATTCGGAAGAAATTATGCTCAAGATAGATGTCAAGGCAATGGCAAAAGTGTAGAATTTGATGCTCGGATATCCTTCAGAGATGTCATCTAAAATGGTGCGAACCTTGCTTCTATTGTATTTTTTAGTCGAGTTTGGTTGATCGATTGATATTTCGAGATACGCAAACACGTCCTTCCAGTCTTTAATCGAGCATCTTTCCTTGACAGGGTGAATGAGCTGAGAGAGGTTGTGCCTGTAGAGAACGAGACAAAGGATCACGGTCCATGGAACTGGGGTATAGATGAAAAGAAACCAAGGTGAAAATGGCAATTACTTAACCAAACAGCAAGCTTCGGCCTTTTCGTTATTAAGAGGGGCAAGCAATTCACTGGATAGGAGACAACCGCCGCAGTCGGTAAAGCGACTAGCTTTTCATCTAGAGAACAAATGCACTCGTTGTTGTCGGAGCATTAGTTTTCCCTAATTATTCTTTTTCTTTGTTGCCCCTGTCTCCTCCCGAAGCTAAAGAGCGCAAGGGCGAGAAGAGGAACGATAACTGCTAGCACAGTGCCGAAGGGAAACACGGGAGTAGGTACAATTGGTGTGGTGCTCAGCAGCCCCGATGGGTCTGTAATTTGGCCATTCTGAGTGCCATCCAAGTCACCGGGTAGTAAACCATCGGTGAGTGATAGACTGATAGTGTTCCCGCTGATTCCAGTTATCAAACTCGTAGCATCATATTCCGTTGCCCCGCTGTACTTTAGATAAATTGCACCCGAGGGCACGGCGGATGGGTAGGTTATTGACACCGTTATCGTCTCGCCTAACGTGAGACCGGTCACGGTGAAAGTCAAAAATCCAAACGGGGCGCTGCAGGAAGAAGCGCAGATCGTTGATGAAATGCCTCCAGATGGTCCCGGATCTGGGCTCGCCGAGATAGTGCCCGCGCTAGTTGTGACTATGATCAATCCAGCATTATTTGACGCAAGCAGTGACGAGCATGCAGCACTGCTAGATGTCTGTCCGTTTGGAGGCGCGTTACCAACTACTCCGAGCGCCCCGCAATAGTTGATAATTGTACCATCGTTGGTCACTCCCGAGCCGCATGTTCCCGCTCCGCATCCGGGCCCTCCGGCGCAAATGTCACTCGGACCGCACGAGCCAACAATCTCGCCCGGTAGTGTCGGGCCACCATAGTTCTTGATGACTCCTGAAGGATTGTTATCGATTATCTGATCATTGGTTATGGTGCCGCCGTTGTTAATATTGCCATTGTTGGTGAAATCCGAGGCGAAAATGAGGAGGCTTCCGAAATTGTTAATCGTTCCCTGGCTCTCTATCGGAGTCCGAGTGCCGTCAGCTAGAAACGAGTAGCAGGATTGAGCGTAACCATAAGGTCCAGCATATCCTCCCAGAATGACTGATCCACCGCTGTAAATATTGAAAATGCTACCTGGTAACGCATCGGTGGTCGCGCAAATTCCCAACTCACCGTAGACATTGAATGTACCATAGACATTGAGATATGAGGGCGGGGTTTCGATAAAATTGAGGACTACTCCTGAAGGAATCGTGAGAAGGCCGTGATAATCGAAGAGATATCCGTATGGTGCTGCGGTCGGGAAGTTACAGTAGCTCAGACCATACTGCACCGTCCAGGTTCCAAGGATATCATTCTCGCAGATGTATTGGTCTAAGACATTAGTCGAAGAAGAACCGAGGTTCAAATTTACCTCATTCCCGTAGTTGCAATTCACTATCGAAACGTACGACTCGCTTCCCGTGCAACTGAGACTAGCTGTAAAGAAAGTTGTTGAACCTGATGTTATTGTACTGTTGTAAGTATAGGGGACAGTCAAGCCGCTTGTCACCGTAACAACGTTGCTTGTACTCGTCGATGTGTAG
>DAHVAI010000380.1 GCA_027314685.1 Nitrososphaerota archaeon
TCAATGAAAAATACCCGCGATCTTCAGGAATCATAGGAATAGTCTTTGCTTGCTTGACTAGGAGGAGTTCCACGCTTTTTCTATGTGGTGCCCACACTCGAAACGTCGTCATGCCCTGAGCGACGTTTGCCCCGATATCTAGATGCCAGTTGCTGATGTTAGATGCAAGCTCCGTCATTTGTCTGCCCTGAAATAGGCTTTTCCACACCGAATTTAATCAATTTGGCCAAACTGTTGATAAGAACGAACGTTGAGATTGTGAGATGGCATTATGTCGGAGAAATTACAGGGTCTGGTGAAGAGCCTTCATCATATTACTCTAGTCACGTCGAATCAAGAACTCAATAGAAGATTCTACATAGACGTGCTAGGTCTTCGGAGGGTGAAGTACACGGTAAACCAAGATGACGTGTACCATCGACACTTGTTTTACGCCGACGAAAAGGGAACCACTGGCAGCGCTATAACCTTCTTTGAGTGGCCAGAACTACCGAATGGGCTGATCGGTCTGGGATCCCCGCACCACTTGGCGTATTCTATCTCGAGTTATGACGCGATTCCAAAGTGGAAGGCGTGGCTCAACCGCCAGGGTGTCTCTGTTGCAGGTCCCTATTCCAGAGATGGTAGAATTTCCCTATATTTGCGAGATCCCGACGGTGTCAACATTGAAATCACATATCCCAACAATGAAGTCTCTCCAGATTATCTCAAGGAGCAGGATAAGAATCTCCCCAGCGTCAATGAAATAACCAAAGACATGCGTCTTGTGAAGTTCAATCACGCGTCTCCGATATCATATGATTCTGACGAGACCGCGTTATTCTTCGACAAACTCCTCGGACTGAACGCGTTCACGAAACCGAATCCTGACCAGTTAGGGACAGCAATAGCTTCGATAGGTAATGACGACCAACCCGATTTTCTGCGCTATATTGTATCGGACGATGCTGCAAAAGGGTTTGTGGGTAGAGGAAATATACATCACATTGCATTGGCGGTGGAAAGCGATGAAGATCAACGAAAGATTGAAACGAGGTTGAATGATCTTGGCATTCGCCACTCTGGAGTAATAGACCGCTTCTGGTTTCACTCTATATACTTCAGGGATCCTGACGGAAACCTTCTGGAAATTGCGACAAAGGGGCCCGGATATACAAGAGACGAGACGTTTGAGAAACTGGGAACGAGTCTGATACTACCTCCTTGGGAGGAGACGCAGCGTAGTGAGATAGAAAAGGCACTCAAGGAAGCTGACAGCAAAAACCCTGTCACTTGGCCACCAAAGTATCCAAAGGTTCTCTCCCCTCCAGAATCAATCAGGATTCCGAATAGCTCAAGCGAAGCCTAGTCAAAGAGTCATTTCGTTTGTATGACTGGATGGTTCAAGCGCTCGTGCAGCTTCTCAAACCAGAGGAAGTAATCTTCTTCAGAGTACTGCTCGCGCATCCCCATGATGAACGGCTTTAGAGCTTCCCAAGCCATGTTGGTTGCAAACATGTCGTTTACGAGATCCTCTTCGGCATAGCCCTTCTCTACCATGAAGCCTATCGACTCGAACAAAGATGCCATCTGATGAAACGCAAGCTGAGTCTCATCAGGGAGTCCTAGAAATTGTTCGTAAGATGTTATCTTTGTTTTCAGGACGGTTGTCCAGGAGCGTTGCACTTCAAGACTGTTTGCCATGTCGTAGACTGAGAGCACAAGGTTCATCGTGGCAAGCGTGTTGTTCTGCTTCAATTGCTCGGTGGATAGTCTAGCTTGATTTGATGCTGCAACCGCTTGTTCCTTGGTAGCTTCAATCAACTTCTTGTCGTCTCTCATCTGAAGGACAACGAAAACCGCGCCAAGAATAATCGCAACAGAACTCAAGAATGCAACATCGGAAGAAATTGAGCCAAAATTAACTGCTAGCAAAAAACCGCCATAAATCGAGAACAAACGGTAGACCTGCACTATGAAAATACTTGTGTGATATAAATGGAGTATTGCAGTCTCTTAGCATTAGATCTTGACTTGTATTTGTAAAATCCAAAAATCTGCGTTGCTGGGGTAATTTCCGTGACTGATTCCTCAATTTGAAAACATTTTTATTCAGTGGTTTGTCCTAACACTACTGTAAGTGGCTCGAGATTATGCCTGTTGCGCTTTACCTCGAAAACACGGCAAGCCAATCGTAAACTCGTACTGTCAGATAGTTTCAACTGTTCCAGAAACTAGTGATGCAATGGAGAAATAATTGATAGAACATGCAAAGAGTTTCAATCCCTTCGAAAGAAAAGATCGAAGCAATAGCTTCGTTTCGCGAGTACATTCCTTCAAGTACTCTCGGGCCACGTCTAGAAATGAAAGACGGTGTGCATTTCTTTTCGGTACTTGCCTATCTCCCTCGTGCATCAAAAGCGAGCGTTGAGATTGACCCTGGAAACGTTTACGATATGACGCTAGTGGATAGCAGGGGTTTTTGGAAGGTCGAGATACCAGGGCAGCAAAACATTCAGGATTACCGGATTGTTTTCGATGATTCGGCAGGTTACAAGCAAAAAGTGCACGACCCATATGCATTCCCTCCATTTCTGTCTGACTATGACCTCCATCTCTTCTCGGAAGGTACGCACAGGCGAGTTTATGATAAACTTGGAGCGCACGTTCGTAAAGTGGGAAATGTAACAGGTGTGAATTTCGCAGTCTGGGCCCCGAATGCAATAGCGGTCTCAGTCGTGAGCAACTTCAATCACTGGAACGTTGGGGAGACACCAATGAACTCGCGCGGTTCATCGGGAATCTGGGAGATATTCGTACCAGATGTTCGCGTTAACGAGATTTACAAGTTCGCGATAAAGTCAAATGTTGATGGAAGTGTAAGGATCAAGACAGATCCTTATGCTTTCGCGGCTGAAACGAGACCAAAGACTGCAGCAATAGTCGCGGATCTGAAAGAGTTTGATTGGCAAGACAAAGAGTGGCCCTCCAAGGATTCTTTGAATCGCGCAATCTCGATATACGAAGTACATCTTGGCTCTTGGAAGAGAAAGCCTGATGGAACCTACCTTACGTACAGCGAACTAGCTGAGGAGTTGATACCGTACGTAAAGAGATTGGGGTTCACCCACGTGGAACTGATGCCGGTCATGGAACATCCACTTGATGATTCTTGGGGATACCAGATCGTGAATTACTTTGCTCCGACATCTCGTTACGGTGCGCCTAAAGATTTCATGTACTTTGTAGATCGTTGCCACAGGGAGGGCATCGGAGTCATCCTTGACTGGGTCCCCTCGCACTTTCCGAAGGACGAATACGGCTTAAGCAGGTACGACGGAACTTACCTGTACGAGCATGACGATCCGAGGCGAGGAGAGCAACCTGACTGGGGGACGTTGATCTTCAACTACTCGAGAACCGAGGTCAAAGAATTTTTGATATCGAACGCTCTCTTCTGGCTAGAAAAATACCACATCGATGGACTGCGGCTCGATGCGGTCGCTTCAATGCTCTACCTGGATTACTCACGAAAGGAGGGAGAATGGCTGCCAAACAGGTACGGTGGACGAGAAAATTTGGACGCCGTGGAATTCTTGCATGAACTCTCAGAAGCAGTTCATTCTGAACATCCAGAAAGTTTACTCATAGCTGAGGAATCAACTGCGTGGCCTGGAGTTACACGTCTGGCGAAGTACGGTGGGCTTGGCATGGACATGAAGTGGAACATGGGCTGGATGCACGATACACTGGAGTACTTCTCAAAAGATCCCGTTTTTCGAAGATATCAGCAGGGGACTCTCACCTTCGGGTTGCTTTACGCTTTTTCAGAGCAGTTCGAGTTGGTCTTGTCGCATGACGAAGTCGTCTACGGGAAAAAATCTCTATACAACAAGATGCCCGGAGATGACTGGCAGAAGTTTGCAAATCTACGCTTGCTCTACGGATTTATGTTTGGCAGCCCTGGAAAGAAACTCCTGTTCATGGGATCTGAGTTCGGACAGTCCAACGAATGGAACTTTAGAACTTCATTGGAGTGGGGTAACGCGCAGGGTGAAAAGAATCAAAAATTGTCTGCGTACCTTTCAGACCTGAACAAATTGTATACCTCACAAAAGGCACTGCAGATGGATTTCTCGAGTGAAGGATTCGAATGGATTGATTTCAGAGACGCCGATCAGAGCGTGATCAGTTTCATCAGAAAGTCTCACGACAGTGAAACGTTCCTAGTCTTTGTGGCCAACATGACTCCCGTTCCCAGGTACAATTATCGAATAGGAGTTCCAAACTCGGGCTACTACGAGGAGTTGTTGAATAGCGATGCGAAGGAGTACGGCGGAAGCGGTATGGGAAACTACGGCGGGAAGAAGTCAGATGCTATCCCTTATCACGGTAGGCCATATTCAATCGCCCTAACTCTGCCGCCACTATCTGTAGACATTTTCGAATACAAAGTGAACAGTTAGATGCCTCAGAAATCCGCTCGCGAACGTAACAAAAAATCTGACGTTCCGAAATCGCGCAAAGAAATTGCCATCGTCAACGTATTGCCTAACGTAGACTGTGGTAGATATTCGATAAAGCGAATCTCCGGCGATACGCTTAACGTACAGGCTAACGTCCTAAAACCAGGACACGATCAAATCTACTCTGTCGTGTATCATAGGCTCAAGGGTACAGCCGAGTGGCAAATTACTCCGATGTCCTATGACTACAATGAGGATCGATGGAGTGCTAGTTTTCAGCTCGATTCCATAGGCACACATGAATATTTCATCGAGGCATGGACAGATAGATTTGCGACGTTGCTTGGCGGCATCGAAAAATGGGTTCAAGCCAAGGAAGATGTCTCTACGGATCTAGACGAGATTAAGGAACTGCTGAAGGGTGTCCTGAGTAGAGCAAAGCCTGACGAGGCAGGTGTGATTTCCGGAGCGCTGAGCCAGATAGACGGAAAAGATGCAAACGAAACAGTCACGGTCCTGAATGATCCCAAGATAATCGCGGTTGTCAACAGATGCGTCCTGAAATATGATTCCGTTGCATCTCAGGTCTTCAAGGTAGTCGTGGACTCGCCGAAAGCCCAGTTCTCGGCTTGGTATGAAATGTTTCACAGATCGCAAGGAACCGTTCCGGGAAGGAGTGCGACATTTGCAGATTGCGAGGAAAGGCTAGATGACGTAAAGAGAATGGGATTTGACACCATTTACCTTCCTCCGATCCACCCGATCGGCATCACGAATCGACGGGGAGCAAACAACACTATTGAGGCCAAACCGGAAGATTCCGGCAGTCCATGGGCTATTGGGAACACTGCAGGAGGTCATGACGCCATAAACTCTGATCTGGGTACAATTGATGATTTTAGGCACTTTGTATCTGCAGCGAAGGCGAAAGGCATCGACATAGCTATAGACATTGCGTTCCAGTGCTCTCCAGACCATCCTTATGTAAGAGAGCATCCCGAGTGGTTTCGCAACAGGAAGGACGGTTCGATCAGATATGCAGAAAATCCGCCAAAGAAGTATTTTGATATCTATCCGCTAAACTTTGAATCGAAGAATTGGCAGGAGCTGTGGGAGGAGCTTGCAAGGGTAGTACTCTTCTGGGCTGATAACGGCGTCCGAAGCTTTAGGGTGGACAATCCGCACACAAAACCAATCGATTTTTGGGAGTGGCTGATTCAGAAGACCAAGGAAAAATATCCGGAGACAGTCTTCCTTTCTGAAGCCTTCACTAGGCCGAACAGCATGAAGCTTCTCGCAAAGCTTGGATTCACTCAGTCATACACATATTTTGCTTGGAAGAACACGAAGTATGAGCTGACCGACTGGATGCAAGAGTTCATGCTTACTGATGTTTCGGAATACTATAGAGGAAACTTGTTTACAAACACCCCTGACATTCTCACAGAGTATTTGCAGAGTGGAGGGAGACCTGCGTTCAAGACAAGGCTCGCGCTAGCTGCCACGCTTTCACCACTATATGGCATATACAACGGTTTTGAGCTCTGCGAAAATCTCGCAAAGTCTCCGGGATCTGAAGAGTACTTGAATTCAGAAAAGTACCAGTACAAGGTATGGGACTGGGAAAGAACTGGCAACATCAAAGACTACATCGCAAAGGTGAACTCGATACGCAGAGAAAACAAGGCTCTACAGGAAGTTAGAAACCTCCACCTCTTGCGATCAGATGGCGACCAGATTCTTTTCTACGGCCGATGGACAAGCGACAGGTCAAACATAATTCTGGTCGCGGTCAATCTAGACCCGTTTTCTGCACGTGACTCTACTGTCCATGTTCCGACGAGCGAACTCGGGATTGGCCCGTATGGAAGCTATACAGTGCGCGATCTAATCACCGGGGTAGAGTATCAGTGGCATGGAGAAGCAAACTATGTGAAGCTCGACCCTCAGATCGAACCTGCTCATATCTTCCAAGTTTTGAGATAGAGTGCAACAATCAATTTTCGATGGTGCTTCCTCACCCACCAAATGTAAGTCATATCTGCCTACTCGTGAATCTTTACGCTTCTTACATTGTAAGATGCGACGAGTACGTCTCCTGCTATGACGACCACAACTACCAGAATTAGAGGCATGGAGATTGAACTGCTGCTACTTTGCTTCGCTTGAGCAGTGGAACTAAAAGAAGCGCTTTGTAGTTGAAGTTGGATTTAGGGAACTCGATGTCGAACTAACGATGGTGGAGGGGTCGGATTTGCAGGAAGCGTAAGCGTGGACTGATGAGCGACGATGTGGTTTGGTTCCAATCACATTGATAAGCTGGATCACTTGAGGAAATAGGAAAAACGCCAGTTCCGTGGTCAGTAGGTTCGTCATTACCGGTCATAATTATTTGATTTCCTGAGACCTGGACGCTGGAGGCACTGGGCCAGGACACATTGCCTTCTACAGAAATCTTAGCCGTGGAATTCCAGGTCTTGGTCGTCTGATTAACCCATGGACCTACAGTCTGAGAACTACCGCAAGCGTACACGCTACCTATTTTGGGGCTGGTCGAGAGGTTTTGTCGAGTATCAACACAACGAATGGTGCTTTAGAATTGAATTTACGCCAAGAATTTCTTGTATGTGTTACAAGTTTCTAGCGAATCGGCTTCCTGATAGTAGAGAGGTGCAAAATACGAAATCTTGTGTTTACCTCTTCTGTGTTGTCCGAGAACTTTACATTTTGCAGGCTAGTAAGATATCTGATTCTCAAAGTTGGTAATCGTCGTTTCTTGTTATATAATTTGACGAACCAAGACACTTCTGACCGAGAATTATAGCCATGCAAGAAGAGGCTCAAAGACAAGATTTTGGGGAATCAACATCTCGAACATCATCATCAAGCACAAACCAAAGAATCCGGAGTGTAGCTCAGATCTCAAAGAGATATCCTATCCCTGTCTTTGCGATAGCCGCACTAGTCGCGGGAGCTATTATCCAGCTGGTGTTTGGTGAGCCTTCTATTGCTCGTTGGGTGTGGTACGGCGCTCTAATAATTGGCGGTCTACCAATAATTTGGGGTACATTCCGTGGCATACTGCGTGGCAAATTTGCATCTGATGTTGTCGCAATGCTCGCAATTATCGCGGCTATTTTGATGGATCAAGCTTTTGCCGGTGTTGTTGTAGTCTTGATGCAATCTGGCGGGGAGGCAATAGAGGACTATGGTTTGAGAAGGGCAACATCATCACTTGACGCGTTGTTGGCGCACGCTCCACGGTTAGCAAGAAGAAAGAATCCTAACGGTTCTATAGATATCATCAACGTTAACCAGGTAAGAGTCGGCGATCATCTTGTGGTGAGACCTGGAGATCTCGTTCCCGTGGATGGTGAAATTATATCTGGAAAATCCGAGATTGATGAATCTGCTCTCACTGGCGAACCAATTCCGAGAGCCAAATCCAACGGCGACAAAGTTCTTAGCGGAGCGATCAACTTGAATGGCGGCTTAGAAATCAGGGCTGACAAGATCAGTCAAGACAGTGAATACGCACGGATAGTCGAGCTCGTTAAGAAAGCTCAGGAAGAAAAGCCTCCGATTCAAAGACTAGCAGATCAGTATGCTGTTTACTTCACCCCAATCACGCTGGCAGTGAGCGCGATAGGTTTTCTCATAACGTTTAACCCTGTTACCATTCTTGCAGTTCTTGTCGTTGCTACTCCTTGCCCTCTAATTCTCGCAACTCCTATCGCGGTTATCAGCGGAGTAAACAAAGCAGCAAAGAGAGGAATCATCGTGAAAGGCGGTGCTGCGATAGAGCAAATGGGAAGAACAAGAGTGGTAGCGTTCGACAAAACCGGAACCATTACTTTTGGAGCTCCATTTGTCGAAAAAGTAGTCGCAATTAACAACTTCACAACAGAGGAGATTCTGTTAAAGGCAGGTTGCGTAGGGCAACTTTCTTCGCACGTCGCTGCGCAATCCATTGCCCACAAGGCAGCGAAACAATTTGCCAAGCTTGAACTTCCTCTTGGATTCAAGGAGACTCCTGGTGCCGGTGTCGAGGGTGTGGTTCAACAGCAAACAATTCTCGTGGGTTCCAAGAGATTCTTAGAAGCGCGTATTGGCAAGGAACTAGTGGGAAGCCAGCTTCAGAACGTGATCGATGGGACTCAATCATATGGTAAGATGCTAACTTTCGTAGCTATTGATTCCAAACCAGCTGGTGTCATTGTCTTTAATGATCAGCTCCGCGCGGGCGTTCCTTCAATGATTCAACGCCTTCATGATCTCGGCGTAGAGGAAACTGTCATGCTGACAGGTGATAACTTTGAGAATGCGCAAACAATAGCTAGAGAAGCAGGGATTCAAGTCGTTGAAGCAAATCTCCTTCCCGGTCAAAAAGTCGAGAAACTCCAAAAGCTGAAGGAAAAATACGAGAGACTGATGATGGTTGGTGACGGAATCAATGACGCGCCTGCGCTTGCAACGGCGACTGTTGGCGTTGCGATGGGTGCGCATGGTGCGGGTATTTCGGCGGAAGCAGCTGACGTTGTACTTCTAGTGGATGACATTACAGCTGTATCGGATGCCGTGTCAATAAGCCAGCGTATGCTCAAAGTGGCAAAGCAAGGCATATTCATCGGACTGGGATCAAGCTTTGCTCTGATGGTCATAGCAGCTTTTGGATTCATACCTCCTGCGATCGGAGCTATGCTTCAAGAAGTGATTGATGCTTCGGTAATACTCAATGCGCTGAGAGCAAGATAGAGCGTTCCGCCATGTTGGCAAGCTAATGCTATGCATCTTGAGAGTCAAACCTAGCGACCATCGAAGTACCTGATATGCGATCATCTTCTCCAAGGTTATGTCTTACTATGGGCCAAGGGACAACATTTTCACAAGTGTACTATGATGGAGTAGTACAGATTTGGGCTACTTGCCGCGTCTTAGACTCCAGAAACGCAAACTAGGCAATTAAATTGGTTTTCAAATCAATTCAAAAATGTAGAATTAAGAACTTCAAACTAGAGTTACGTTTTTGAACTGAAATGGACGCAACAAAAGAAGCAACATCTGGAACACAAATCCAGAGTCACAAATTAGCGACAAACTTGGCCTGGCATTCAAGGATGTATCTGACATCGCAGCATCGAAGGCGAGCATAAAAAAATGCAAAAGCTTTCATTGATATCGATACTGACTCTTCTAGTCATTGGTTCCGTCGGTGGCATCATCACAGTTGCAATGAATCCATTCAACACAACAGGCCACGCTTCAGCTCCGCAGCTGAATACTCCCGAGATCAATACGGTCACCTCAACCTCTAACGGTGATTCAAATTCTAGCTCCACATCGAGTCAGAGCTCCACTTCCAGTTCTTCCGGTCTCTTAACGAATTCAACGGGTCTTCTATCTAACCCTCCGACAAACCAATCTGGAGGCGACGATGGCTCGGGAGACGGTGGCAGCAGCCAATGTGGTGGGGTCACAACTCAGACCAGCGTCGCGACCACTACGTCCTGCACGTACCAACACGATGATTAGAGCGCTCAACATCAATAGTAAAGGAATGAGGCATGGTCCTAGCCCCGACCACTGTTGGAGATATTTTCGGCTTTCTAGCCGTGGTCTTGGGCGGGACTTCAGCCTTTTTCATGATGATGCGGGCTAAACTAGTAAAGGTCACGAAAAGCCTGTCTGGCGTACGAGCAGCTCACATTGTAATCTCTGCATCTGCGGGAGCTTTTCTTATCTTACACATTGCTTATTTCTATTCGTGGCCTATCACCACTGGAGTGCTTCTTGGGTATGGCGCTTTTGCTATGTCCATAGTTGTATGGATGACTGGAGTAGCCTTCTTGGAAAAAGTCAGAGACTCTTTGTTCTTTCATAGTTCTTTTTCAGTAGTATTCATCTCACTCGCCCTAATGCACGCCGCTTCAGCGAATTATAACATGGTACCGATAGTCTCCGAGTTACTGATAGTCGCTACCCTAATTGTGATAATTTCGAACGTTTGGTATCAGCTGAAAAAGATGACGGGAGGAAAAAAGCCTGTGATCCCAATTCCCCAAAACAAACCCAAGGTGGAAAAGCCCGTTGGATAGGCGAGAGTTTGTCAGAAGAATGGTAATAATCGGTGTTATGGGAGGCACTGGAGCAAGCGGTGTGTACGCCCTGGCTCAGAAGATTTTGAGCTCCCCATCCCTAAATGGACAGCCAACGCCATCTACCTTGACCAACACTCCATCTACAGAAACGGTTACAGTCACAGTTACAAACACTGGTGGATCAGCTGGAAGCGGACCTGGAAATAGCTCCACCTCAACATCAACCACTAACGTAAACTCCTCGCCTCCCGCTGGTTATATTTTACTCGCACCGTTGAGTGCTGTGTCCGGCAAGACGTATGCTTATTTTAACCACCCAACTGGCGGATCCTCGATTCTCGTAAGTTACAACGGAGCGTGGAAAGCGTTCAGTGCTGTCTGCACGCATTCAGGGTGTACTATAGACTACGCGTCTTCGGAACTCGTCTGTCCTTGCCACAATGGTTCATTCAGCGCCGTCAACGGAAGCGTCCTTGGCGGACCTCCTCCAAGACCTCTCCCGGAATATGGTATCCAAATCGTCAATGGCAATATTTACGTTAGCAACGCCGTGATAAACTAGGCGCACGCATCTCACCCATCGTTGTCTCAATTGTAGTTCCAGCTCAAATGCGGACCGCGTAAGCATGCCACTGTCGCAGCCGATGAATCAAGCCATGTTAATGAGACGAATTAGATGCAGTTCTGAATCACTAATGAGCTTCAGGCGTCTCACATGGCTCCTCTAATCGATGTGAATTTGTACTTTTGGAGGTATTGAAAATTGATTGGATATTGGCCAAAGTTGTGATCTTCTACGATCTTGGTTTTTCATCTTATACACGATAATTGCAGGGTTGCAGACGATCACGGTTGCATTGTGTTACATGCCATCTTCTCGACGATTCTACATGGAGTAAGAAAAAGTTTGCAAAGCGAGTTGACAAACTACTGACAGTCGACGCGTCCAAACGCATCAACTCATATCAGCGAATTCTCGACGATTGCTTACCTCTAACATCACGCTGATTGACTCGAAAGTAGGCAGAAGGGAAGAGAACTAAAGGCCAACTCTAACTTCAACTGGTAATCGTTCTCTTCGCCTATCAATATTCTTTCACCGTTGAAGATGTTCGTATACTTTCCCCGAAGCGTTACGGGCAGTTTCGAATAGGTTCCTTTCCATGCATCCCCGATGGGCAGACTATTCACCTCGCAAATTTTGGAAAAGAATCTAGAAACAACAATTATGATTCTAGAACTTTTGTACTTCCGCGCGAATGACACAGTATTTGAAGCGAATTTACCAGAGGTCTTTATTGGAATATATTCACCAAAGTTGAATAGGTCTTCATTCCGCTTGCGAAAGCCTAGGATACTTTTGACCAGATACATCTTGATCAAACCATTCTCATACTGTGAGAATAGCGATTTTGCCAAATTATGCGAGTTCGTATCTCTTGTAATTGACCTCAAGTTATTGATAAGCACGTCAAAATCAACAGGAGACCTATTGTCGGGATCTACCATTCTTATATTCCAAGTTTCACATCCCTGGTAGATGTCTGGAACACCTGGACAGGTGAGCTTGAGCAATAGCTGAGAAAGGGAATTGTAAAATCCACAAGTTCTAACTTTGCTTAGTATATGATTTAGGTCATCCAACAATTCATGATTTTTGAATTCAAGTACTTTCCTGACGAATCTTTCCAAAGCTATGTCATAAACTGGATTAGAGCCTATCCAGCCGGTTTCTCGCTTTTCCTCTTTCGACGCTTTTCTCATATAACTTGCTATTCGATCGACAAACTCTTTGCTTATTGAGTTAGGGCAATCAGGTAAAGTAGCCAACAAAGCCTCATACAGTAGGTATTCGTCATTTCTGGTGGGAAACAGCTTCGTTCCAACACGAGTTTTGAACCGCAGATTCTTCCTTGACCAGCGATTAATTGCGATATTCCACTCCTCTGGAAGTTCAGACAGAACATCCAGTCTCGCTCGGGAATCTTCGCTCCACTTTGTGTCATGCGTTGAACTAGCGAGCATCGTATTTGGCCAGTTCTTTGCGATTTTTACGTTCTTAGAATGAAATTCTTCAACGGTGACCCCGAATTCCGACGGATCTCCGCCTACCTCATTGAGGGAAGACAGCGGAAAGTATCTGTAGGACGCTGTATCTTCCAATCCCTTTGCTAAAATAGTGGGAGTTAGTTGCTGAAATCTCAGGCAAAATTCCTTATAGCGAGGATTATCTCTTGCGCCAGTACTTAAGAACAAGTGTCTCAGAAGATTCACCGTAGTCTTCTTCTTCGCTCCAACTCGCTTTGCAGTCTCTCTAAGCGCCTCTTCAAGAATAGAGCGATCATCAGATGTGATGGTTGAAGCTACATAAGTTCGATAAACCGGAAAATGTACGGCTAGCTCTTCTATCACACTACGCAAATCAGACCCCGAAACGCTTTCAAAACGTTTAGGCAACTTGTAAGAGCGGACGAGTCGAATTAGTCTATCAACATCAGGTCGTGTGAACCTTCTGACGATCATCCTTTTACTGTCAAGACTAACTTCTTCGAGACTTTCACTTGTTTTGGAAAAATTATTGTAAATACTTTCAAATGCTTTCTGGTTCTGCTTTGCGACAAACAGACCGTTCATTCGTTTAGTGAAATCATATCCAGTTGTTCCCGAGACCTTCCAGTCCATACGCAGCTTCTCCTCTCCAAGCAAGATTTTCTCAATGACAACGTACGGTTTGATTCGATGATTTTTTGTTTTGGTCGAGAAAAGTTCTTGCAGTCGTTCCAGATATTGAGCTGGATCTTTGAGACCATCCACATGATCAACTCTAAGAGCGTTGACAAGGCCTCTCTTTATCCAATCTCGCACAAGGGCATGAGACTCCTCAAATACAGATTGGTCTTCGACGCAGATTGCGGCAAGATCGTTGACGTAGACAAATCTTCGATAGTTTACTTTCTTCATTGCATCGCGCCAGTACTCTAAGAGATAATGTTGGAGAGCAAGAAAGTCGTGAAAAATCTTCCAATCAGGCGTCTTTCTAACATTTGCATTGATGGTGCGCAATAATTTATGAAAAGAGCGGGTTATTTCTGGTTCAGTTAGAGTAGTAGCAATCTCCGTCTTCAGTTTGCCAAGATTTCTAGAATCTATCTCTTCTGTTTTCAGATATTCGACGATCTCTCGGACTACACGCATAGACCATTTAGATTCATTAAGCTGTTTCAGAATGAATATGTAGGATTCTATCGATATCGGGAGCTTCGTGCCGTACACCTCAAGGCAAATTGGATTTTTCCTGTTATCGAGATCGGAGAAAAGTTTGAGATTTCCTGACCTAAGAACATCACTCAGTCTACTCCCAAGAATTGGCAGAATCACTCTGTGTTTGCTTAGACTTGCATTCCAATCGATGTCAAAGTAGTTAGCGTACTTGGAGTTGATCCCTTTTTCGAGAACATCAAACCAAAGCTTGTTTTCCGGGCTAGTGCTCATGTGGTTTGGGACTATATCGAGGAGAAGCCCCATCTTATTCTTTGAAAGTAGCTTGCAAAATTCTTCGAATTCTTTTTCAGAAGCGATTTCGCGATTTAGCTCTGTATGAGATACCACATCATAGCAATGTGGGCTGCCACTGCGAGCTCTTAATAACGGTGAGGAGTAAACGTGAGACACACCAAGCTTATTCAAGTAAGGAATCAGCTTCTTGGCATCTTTTAGGGTAAACCCGTTGTTGAGTTGTAGCCGGTATGTTGCCCTGGGTATCCCAGGACATTCTGTCGAGTGATTGTAGGTTCGCATCCAGCGATTACCCACCGAGTCAGAATCTATGATGTTCTTCGCATGAGGACGAAGGACCTGCCAAGAAGCTGATAGCTTTCTCCGCTTGCATACTCATGATTCTCAGAGATCTTCGGTACATGTGTGTCCATTACCACCTTCCATTTCTCTGCAGAGCCAGGTATGATGAACGGAACCATCATCGAACTCGCATTGAAAAGCACAAGCAGTGTTTCGTCGGCAATACGCACACCATTCTCATTAAACTCATCAATGTCAGTTCCTGACAGCAGCATGCCAATTGTCTGCAATTCTGGTGATCGCCAGCTCTGCTCACTCATCTCGCGGCCTTCAGCTTGTAGCCAGATGATATCCTTGCCTGGCCCTCGCAAGCTCTTCCCTTGAAAGAAGTGCCTCCTTCTAAGAGTAGGGTGCTCCTTTCGAAAGTGGATCATCCTACGGGTGAATTCCAGCATACTCTTTGACTCGTCAGAGAGATTCCAGTTGAACCAGCTTACCTCATTATCTTGGCAGTAGGGATTGTTGTTTCCTAATTGAGATCTGCCAACCTCATCACCACCAAGTATCATCGGCACACCCTGGGACAGCAATAGAGTCGCTACAAAGTTTCTCATCTGTAGCTGTCTCAACTGTTTGATCCCTTCGTCGTCGGTCGGACCCTCGACTCCGCAATTCCAGCTAAGATTGTCGTCGCTGCCATCTCTATTGTCTTCCTTGTTTGCCTCATTGTGCTTTGAGTTGTAGCTCACCAAGTCAGCCAAGGTAAATCCATCATGACAGGTGACGAAGTTGATGCTGGCATGCGGTGTTCTCTCGTTATCCTTGTAGAGATCGCTAGAGCCGGTCAGTCTGAAGGCCATTTCAGCGGACTGCCCAGGATCTCCTTTCCAGAACCTTCTGACGCAATCCCTGTACTTGCCGTTCCACTCTGTCCACAACGTTGGAAAATTGCCAAC
>DAHVAI010000383.1 GCA_027314685.1 Nitrososphaerota archaeon
TTACAAATCTTGAAGAGATTTCTGATAAAGACCTTGGTAAGGCTCAACTCGTCGAAGAAAGGAAGGTCGAGGAAGATAAGTGGGTTTTCGTCGAGGGCTGCAAGAATCCAAAGTCAACAACGATCTTGGTTAGGGGTGCTACTCAAAGGGTCACCGACGAAGCTGAGAGGAGCATGCATGATGCGTTGATGGTTGTCAAGGATGTTATTGAGCACCCATCAATCGTGGTTGGCGGTGGTGCTCCGGAGGAAGAACTTTCTACTCAACTTAGGGAATGGGCAAACTCACTTACAGGTAGGGAGCAACTCGCGGTCCAAAAGTACGCAGACGCGCTAGAGTCAATTCCTCTGACTCTTGCTGAGAATGCGGGGATGGATCCGATTGATACTCAGGTCGAGATGCGTGCAAAGCACGGCCAAGGAAAGAAGTGGGTTGGAGTAAACGTGCTTGCCGGAAAGGTCAGCGACCTTGAGGTCGAAGAGGTCTTCGAACCAACCGCAGTAAAGCGGCAGATCATAAAGTCCGCCACAGAAGCTGCGAGCATGATACTGCGCATTGACGATGTCATCGCTTCGAGTAAGATGAAGGCACCTCCAGGACCACCTGGCGGGGGAGGCATGGGTGGAATGGGAGGCATGGGCGGGATGGGTGGAATGGGTGACATGGACTAGACTTGTCGCCCAGAACACTACGTAACTAAATCAACGTGTTACTAAAACTGCTCAAGGGAAGCAGCCTCGTTTTGCCTCTCTTGAGTCTCTGTCTTTTTTCTTAGTCCTGTCTGAGAATTCATCGATAAGAGATCACTGGCAGTGATTATTCCGACGACTTTTCCTCGCCTTGCAGTGAGGACTGCTTGGGAATGCTGGAGTAATAGCGCGACAGCATTCACAGACATATTTTCGTCCACTACGGGGAACTGATCTTGCATCACTTCTGAGACTTGCTTTTCATAGAATGTTTTCGGATCAGATGCCCTAAGTATTCCCTGTACTATCTGACGTTCGGATAGGCTTCCAACACAGATTTCTTCACGATCGTCTCTAACGGGAAGCTGGGAAAATCCATGGAGCCGCATCTTCTCCGCAGCTTCTTTGATTTTCTCTCCCTTTCTTATCCAAACAAGATCGCGTTTCTCCACGTCTTTTGCAAGGCCAGCTTTTGGCTGTTCCATGTTGTCCAAGTACTCGAATACCTTTTTCACGACGTCGTATGAAGGGTTCACTCTACTGCTCTCGATCTTTGCAATCAGCGATTGGCTTGTCCCGACGCTATAGGCTAGTTTTTTCTGACTGATTCCCAACGCCAATCTTCTCTTCTTAATCTCTTGTATTGGAGGAAGTTGCAAAGCCGGCGCGATCCTGGAGGGGTCATTCCTTTGGGAATAAGGAAATGCGGGATTTCGACCCTATAAGAATTTCAATACGGTTGCTAAAGAACGTTTGCCAATGATGCCAAGTCACCAATCATCTCGCCGCCTAGAGTGATTATTGCGGCCTCGTCTGCTTGCTTGAGATCTCTTGCAAGAGAGGAAATACTCTTGTCATCTTCGAAGTCGGGTTGGTATCCTGCTGTCGAGAGTTCTAGGTTAAAGGAGGGCATCACTATAACCTCAAGAAGAGCTTCAGAACTGGTGTCGAGCATTCCTCTGAAGATCAATTTTTTCCGAATTTTCAAGAATGCCCACAACGGCTGACCGGAAAGTGGACTGCCCTTCTTCTTGAAAATCGGGTGAACATGCCCAATGATCAAACGCCTACAATCGCTAAACTTCTCCAGGGGCCTCGTATGCCCGTGAAGGATGAGCGTATCATCAAGTAGCATCCCGTTGATGTCTTCCAGCATAACGTTCGAAGGTGCTAGGTGGACCAAGCCCCCATCATGGTTGCCTGGTATGATGTGTACTCGACAAAGTTTAGACACACTTGTGAAGAACTTGGGGATATTTTCCCACTCAGACTCGAGTATTCTGTCGACACCCGATTTCAAGTCTCCATTGATGATAAGATCCGTTGCAGAAGTCTCCTTTATGAGATACTCGAGTTCCGAGATCATCGTTTCAACATTGGAATGAATTCTCACTCCCGATGCCCTGAATTTTTGTTCGAATCCTATGTGAATGTCTGTTACGACCAAATATCTGTTGTTTTCACTTGCAGTCTTGTTCTCAAATAGGGCCGCCCTCCGATCGTAGATGATCTGAGCCTTCAAGTTACAAGTACCAAGATCCAACTGTTTCAATGGGCATTAAAACCCAGTAGAATAGCATGATAACACTCAAATCGATCTAAATCCATTATTTCCTTGATGTCGTCCCGGGTTGGAATCTCTTCTGACCGAAAGGAGCGGGAGAAATGGGACAGGGCACTTCAGGTTGTGGAAGGAGAGGGTGTACGGTTTTATCGATTTTTTCCGAGCGGCATGGCAATTTGGACTGTGGTGGGTCGCGAGTGCGAGTATTTTGTTCACTACCCTTCATCAAGCGCGGACAAGCCGTATTGCAGTTGCGATGACTTTCATTATCGAGTTCTGAGTGGAAAGACAGAGGAATGCTATCACTTGGTCGCCGCAAAGAAGGCAATAGCTGATGAAAGGTATTCAGTGGTTGAAATGCCAGACAAGGATTTTCCCGGCTTTGTGAAAAGATTGCTCGCCGGTATGTTTGCGAACATTTCTTGAGATCTGTTTTTGTAGATACGTTTGGACCTAGGAAGCAGAGTTTTCGGAATATCCTTTCTGCTTCGCGAGGTTTAGAACTGCTTTCGCTTGAGCTTCTGCAAGGCCCAAGACACCTTCTGCTGTTTCGCTTGAGAGGTAACCAGATTCCCTTGCAACTTCTCTTGCACCTTTGAATGCCCTGCCGATGAGGCTAGGGAGAGTTTCCGGCGTGACATACGCTGCCTCAATTGCGAGACCCATTGCTTCGGCTGCAGCCCTTGCCACGTCCGTTCTGTATTGATTCAGATCAATTGAGATGTCTTTCTGTAACATGAGTAGTCCTTCAGAGGACGCCATGAAAATCGACATTCCTGCCTTGATTGGTTTGAGATTAAGGCGAGAGAGCAAACCTGCCAGTTTCGGCGATATCTTGTCGCCTGGTCTAGCAACCACCGAATCCTTCGAAACATAGATGCTCCCTGATTCAATTCGAGTAGTAACATTAGCTTCCTTGAATTCTGACAGCACGGGACCAGGGGGGATGCCTGTATTTCCTGCTGGAACTATTATTTCATCTGTTGCAATATCGCCAGCTCGTGCAGGGAGGTTTACCTTGCTTTTTTCAAGCGCGAGGTAAAGTTTGAACGGATTCATATTTGTAAAAATCAATGCGTTCTGTCCGTCAAGTTTGGACAAAAATTCGTCCACATGCTTTATTCCAGCTTGCTTCAGGCCGAGAGCCGCAATTTTGTTCTTTGCTACAAGCATAACAAGCTCGCCCTTGAAATTCTTGCGAAGTAACATTAATTGTCCGGCGCGGACTTTGAAAAGCTTAGAGACGATAATGGTGTTGTATCTCTTTGCAAGCTCCTCAACCTTGCTTAGTGTTTGCGATTTCTCTTCTGGATATTTTGTTCTCTTGATATCTTCGACTATCAGTTTTTGACGAGATGGCAACCTGAATCAATCCTCTACCATTCTTATCTGAGAGAGTTTGCCCATCGTCTTCTTTACTACGATTGAGCGAATGTTCTTTTCGCCGTTTGGAAGTTTCTTCTCAACTTGATTTATTACTGATAGAGCATTCTCTGCAAGTTTGGAATCATCGAGTGACTCGTCTCCAATCTTTC
>DAHVAI010000389.1 GCA_027314685.1 Nitrososphaerota archaeon
ATTGGATGCACTTTCGAAGGTCATCCGAACCTCACAAGGTTTCTTTTGCCTGAAGACTGGCGCGACATCCCTCCAATGCTGAAAGCATACAGATTGCCTGGACGACTGGAAGAGGGTTGAGCTTCTGAGCACTAACGCCGCATTTGTGACGCAAAAGACTGCAGAGGACAAGATGACTGTGAGCATCGGTCCTCAGCACCCTGGCGCAGGTCACTTTCGGTTTACTGTGACTATCGATGGGGACACCATAGTCGACTGCGTTCCAGATCCTGGCTACGTGCACAGGGGCGCGGAAAAGCAAACGGAGTATAGGTCTTTCCTACAAAGCATACCAATGCTCGAAAGGTCTTCGCTTACGGATGTTACCAACATCATAATGCCATTCTCGATGGCCGCAGAAGAACTGATGGGAATTGAGATTCCTCCAAGAGCAAAGTACCTACGAATGATAATGTCCGAAAATCAGCGTATACTGAGCCATCTTTATTGGCTCGGCATTCAGGGAGTATTTCTCGGGCATTCCACCGTTTTCATGTGGCCTCTGGGCGACCGCGAACTGTTCATCGACTTAGGTCAAATGATCGGTGGCGCTCGAATCACTTACTCTTACGCGATACCCGGCGGAGTCAGAAATGATATGCCCGTCGAATTCAAAGATAGAGCGCTCAAGGTTTTCGATTATTTCGAAGGGCGCCTAAAGGATTACGAGAAGATATTTTTCAACAATCCGCTTGTGCTTAAAAGGACTCAGGGAGTCGGTGTTCTACCGAGAGCCGAAGCAATCAAGCTTGGAGTCGTGGGGCAGACACTCCGCGCTTCGGGAGTAAAGTCTGATACCAGAATCGATGAGCCATACAATTTCTACAAGGATGTAGACTTTGAAGTTCCCACCTACGACTCATGCGACACCTGGGCGAGATGCATGTTTCATCTTGTCGAAATGCGTCAGAGCATGAGGGTAATGCGCCAGTGTCTTGAGAAGATGCCAGAAGGGCCTGTTAGAGTCAAGCTTTCACCTCAACAGAGAGCGCTTGCGGGGGAAGCATACACTCGCATCGAGGCTGCCCGTGGCGCGCTGGCCTTTCACATCATCTCAGAAGGTTCGACAAAACCCTACAGAGTCAAGATAAGCGTTCCATCTTTCCGAAACTTGCTTGCACTGCCGCGTCTTTTGATTGGATCCCACGTTGCAGATATGCCAGCAATATACTGGAGTCTGGACTATTGGCCGGTCGAGGCGGATAGGTGAAGTTATGGCCGCTATAACCGACTTTGAGCAATTTGTCAAGAGGATACTGGAAATAATTTTCTGGATTCTGATTGCAATACCAATGATACTGATTCCAGCATTTTTTGCCATCTATGTACTTCCGGTCGAGTTCAATTGTCATTTTAGCATACTGAACTGCAGTCAGCAAATCGACTGGTCTGCTATTCTATACATGGTTTCGCCGCAGGAACTGAATCCATTCAATCCTACTTCTTTCATTCATCAGCTAGGATTGGGTGCAACTTCACCAATTTTCAAATCAAGCTTTTTCCCCGGTATCTCGTTTGCAGCAATTCTCTCCTCGTTTGTAATCTGGTACGAAAGAAAGCTCCTCGCAAAAATGCAGTACAGAATTGGTCCTCAGTACGCTGGGCGCGTTGAGGGCTGGTTGCAGTCTTTCGCAGATTTGTTCAAACTACTGTTCAAAGAAATTATAATTCCTGCCAAGGCTGACGCGCTATTCTTCATGGCGGTACCCTTCGCACTGATGGCGCTGGCTGGAGCGCTTTTGGCAGACGTTCCAATCTCTTCAAACATCTACATCAGTTCTTCCCCGTATTCGCTGTTGATCGCCCTCGCAATACTCAGCTTCTTCCCCATAGTCACCGTGCTAGCGGGCTGGGCTAGCGCAAACAAGTTTTCATTCATAGGCGGAATCAGAGCACTTTACCAGATGATATCATACGAGATTCCACTCGTTCTTTCGATAGTAGGAATCATCATTCTTTCCGATGGTAGCTTGAGCTTCACGGGCATCGTGAACGCGCAGACAAAAGTTTGGTTCGTGGTTCCAATGATACTCGCAGCTATCGTGTTTTACATCACAGCAATGGCAGAATTGGAAAGAATTCCATTCGATCTACCAGAAGCTGATAGCGAAATTGTCGCAGGATGGCTGACTGAATACACCAGTATGAGTTTCGGAGTGATCAACCTTGCAACTTACATCAAGTTGTACGGATTGTCAGCGATCTTCACGATATTGTTTCTTGGGGGGTGGCAGGGGCCGGCGCCTATTCCCGGTTCGATATGGTTCATGATAAAGACGGTGATCATGATTACGCTATTCTTAATTCCCAGAGGCGCTTTCGGCCGCGTCAGAATCGATCAGCTGATCGGGTTTGGCTGGCTATGGCTAGTTGGGCTATCGTTTGCCAACATCTTTATCGCCGTTGTTCTGAAAGCAACAGGAATTCTGTAGTGGTGGCTGTAATTGACAAACATTATTGTCGGGTCTTTTCAGGCGCTGTGGGCCGCGCTACGTCAGCTTCCACGCAGAAGAATGACAATGCAGTACCCTAACGTACAGACCCAGATGGCAAACTATTACACATATGATCCTAAGCTGGGTGTTGGAAAGGCCGGTTACAAAGGGCGCCACATTCTATGGCTTGACAAGTGTACTGGTTGCCAGCTTTGCTCGATAGCGTGCGAGAACATTT
>DAHVAI010000393.1 GCA_027314685.1 Nitrososphaerota archaeon
CAAGATAATCGGCAGAGGGGCGCAGGATTGCAAGATGGGTGTTGCCTCTGCGATCGTGGCCGCAAGAGTGCTCGCCGAGTCTGGTGTGATATCAGGTACTGTGTCGGTCGCAGCCGCTGCTGATGAAGAATCAGGAGGACACAAAGGGATACACGAGCTAGTGAAAGCTGGTCACTTGAAAGGAGATTACGCAATCTACATTGAATCCCTACCTGACGAGATACATGTAGCGCACAACGGGATGGTGTGGTTAAAGGTAACCACTCGAGGTCAAAGTGCGCATTCTTCAAAGAAAAGCCATTACACCAATGCCGTGCTAAAGATGGGAAAAGTGGCTGAGGCACTAGATCAAATGGAATTCACCGGCTGGAAGCCCCATCCTCTCGTACCTGGCGGACCATACTTGAGTGTCAATATGATCCATGGTGGTTCGAAAGAGAATATGATTCCCGATGAATGCTCGATAATTTGTGACATTAGAACTATTCCAGGACAATCGCTTCAGTCCATAAAGGAAGACATTGAGAAGGTATTGGATCGTTTAAAATTAAGCGATCCTGCTCTGAAGGTTGATTATGAAATCCTCACGTATGCAAGGTCTGGCGAAATACCTCCATCTGACCCTGCTGTTGTCTTTACTCAACTTGCCGCGCAACGAATAATTGGAATAACTCCTAAAGCCGTCGGAGTTATGGCACTCACAGACCAGCGATGGGCGCTCTATGACGCAGGTCTTCCCATGGTGATTTATTCATGCGGCACACCAACATGGCACATGCCCAACGAGTATGTAAATGTCAAGGATTTTTTGAATACGATAAAAATCATATGCACCGTCGCATTGATGTACTTGGGAAAGACGGTCTAAGAAACCTCTTTGTGTTTCAAACCGGTGGAAGCTTGAAATTTCTTACACGTCGGGTAATAAATTCAATCGTCGTTTTTCTCGTGGTTCTGAATCTTGATTTCTTCTTACCACGATTAGCCCCCGGCAACGCTGCCGAAATTCTCGCGGCAGGAAGTAAGGTTCCAGCTACTGAGGTTCTGCTTCTGGAACAGCGATTCGGTTTAGACAAACCTCTGTATGTGCAGTACGTCCTCTACCTAAAGGGAATATTCTCCTGGCCGCCCGACTTCGGGGTATCTTACGGGTATTATCCCGATACAGTTACTCACCTTTTCGAGGTAAGGATTGGATGGAGTCTGATATTGCTACTTTCAAGCCTGGCAATGGGGATCTTCATTGCCTACTTGCTAGCGACGCTAAGCGCACTTGGGCGCGGAGGCAGGTTAGAGAGATTCGCCATGAACTTGTCTGTACTTGTAAATTCGACTCCGATCTTTTGGAGTGCCATGGGTCTGCTTTGGATTTTTTCGGTCACACTCGGTATTTTTCCATTGTTCGGTAGCGTTAACCTCGATGCAACCGGTTTTGCTTACTACGAATCTGTTGCATGGCACGCGATACTTCCTGTCGTAACTTTGGCGATCTCGATTTTTGGGGAAAGCTACCTACTACTCAGAGGGTCGAGCCAAGAGACTTTGAAGAGCGACTTTGTCTTTGCTGCGAAATCTCGCGGATTGTCGAAGGGAAGGGTCGCGATGAGATACGTCCTTAGAAATTCAATGCTTCCGTTGGTCTCTGTAATGTCATTTTCATTGGCGAGTCTTGTAAGTAGGCTGATACTCGTCGAAGCGGTTTTTGGTTACCCTGGAATTGGCGACCTGATCATTGACGCAGTGAAGCTTCACGACTATCCGGTTATCGAGGGCAGCCTGTTCTTCCTAACTGTGCTTGTCATTATAGGTGGTCTTATAGGCGATGTGATGCTTACGCGATTGGACCCAAGGCTCAAGTAGTGAGGATAAATGCAGAACGAAAGAGTTTCCGATAAGAGACCAAGCACGATTGGGATGGCCGTCCGTAGGTTTCGACTCAGATTTCTCAGGACCACATCTGCAAAAGTTGGTTGGATTCTAGTGTTGTTGGTGTTGGTCTCCGTGCTTGTCGGACCGCTCGTTCTCTCTTATTCCCCTTATGCAATTTCAGGATTACCCAACAGCCCACCAAGCTTGAAACACCCGTTTGGAACAGATTATCTCGGTCATGACCTGCTGAGCCAAGTGATCTATGGCGCATATCCTTCGCTACTTGTGGGGCTCGCTGCCGCGGTAAGCGCCACCATAATTGGATTTGTTGTTGGAGCTCTTGGAGGTTATTATCAGAAATTAGAATGGGTACTTTCCGCATCTACGGACTCCATTCTTAGCATTCCAGCCCTACCGCTGTTGTTACTCATAGGAATAATATTTGTGGTGACCGATCAGCTCATAGTAGCTGGTCTCACGCTCGTATTATGGGCTCCTGCGGCTAGAGCTCTGAGAGCACAGGTCGCCGCTCTGAAGAAAATGCCTTATGTTGATGCGGCTAGAACAAGTGGAATGAGTGATAGCAAAATACTCTGGACGGTTATAGTTCCAAAGATCGGTTCCATCGCCATGGCGTACTTCATTACTTTGGTCTCAGTATCGATAGTGATAGCTACTGCCTTAGAGTTCCTTGGAATAGGCAACCCAGAAGTAGTAAGCTGGGGAAGTATCCTTTACTTCGCACAGCAATATGGATTTTATCTGGGAGACTGGTGGTGGGTTCTAGCTCCCGGTCTAGCAATAACAGTGGTTGCGGCGGGCTTTGCTTTGATCGGATTCTCTGTTGAAGAAATTCTAAACCCACGATTGAGGACGTGATACCATTGGAAAGCTTTCTCAAAATATCGAATCTCAGTGTTGAGTATCTCACAAGCAAAGAGTTACCCCCTAAATTAGCTCTCGACAAGACTTCTCTTGAAATTCCACAACCCGGCTACACAATAGGGCTAGTCGGAGAATCAGGAAGTGGAAAGACAACCCTTGGATTGAGTATTTTACGTCTCATCGAATCTCCAGGAAAGATTATTGGGGGTAGCATCGAATATTCTGGATCGAAAGTTCTTGAGATGACTGAAAAGGAACTACGCAATTTTCGTTGGAACCAAGTGGCAATGATCTATCAATCCGCGATGAATTCGCTTAACCCTGTCAAATCCGTAATCGATCCAATAACGGAGGTATTGCGAGTTCACGTTGGCGCCTCAAAGTCAAAAGCTTGGGAGAAGGCAGTAAATTTACTCAGTGAGGTAGGAATCGATCCTTCTCGTGCAAAGGATTATCCTCATGAATTTAGCGGTGGAATGCGGCAGAGAGTTGTTGTCGCCCTAGCTCTAGCTCTTTCTCCTAAGTTGCTCATCGCAGATGAGCCCACATCCGCGTTGGATGTTGTGGTTCAAAGACAGATACTATCGCTGCTTAAGCGGGAAGTTATGCAAAAAAAACTGTCGTTACTATTCATTACTCACGACATCTCAATACTACCTGATGTTGTCGAAAATATTGCAGTGATGCACGCTGGAGTTGTGGTTGAGTCTGGCCCGGTTTCCAAGGTACTCTTTGAGCCGCTCCATCCGTACACGCAAGATCTTCTTGCAGCTCTGCTGACGCTCGACTCTGATGAGAAGAGCTTGGTTCTCGAGAAGCCGAAGCGAAAGCAAGAGTCTCAGGAACCCGTTACACGAACATCGAATTAT
>DAHVAI010000395.1 GCA_027314685.1 Nitrososphaerota archaeon
GTCACTCCCGTCCCTACAGGCATGATTCCACCCAAGTTTGCAGATGCGTCAACTTTCAGCAGGAAGGCACTGCTTGATTCTGATTGATTGGAGTAGGTTAGGGTGACATTGATAATCTTGCTGCTACCTGAAGGGATCGAGACTGTGGGAGAGAAGCTTGAAGCTATCGTGGCCCCTGAAAGACTGGTCGCGAGTACAGAAATCTCCAAGTTGTCAAGGGAAAGGATGCCGTTGTTTGTAACTTTAATGGGGAACACAGAGGAGCAGCAACCATTTCCGGAATAGGGAAATCCGACGCTCACCTGTAAGTTGTAGGCGGATGTAATCGGGATAACTGTAGTTGTAATTCCTCCCAGGAGCAGGATTACTGCCATTACGCCAAAAAGTCTCGAGATATTCAAACATTATCAAACCAATAGGAATTGTTCAGTTTTTGAAATATCGAGACGAGCTAGTCATGCGACAAATCGAGCATAGCTGCTCAAATGTGCTCGATAGACAAATTAAGAGTTGGGTATCGAAACTGGCTCACTCATGACTCTGCTTTTGCCTTTGGTCTGGGTTCCGTTAGACGATGTTACTTTTCCTGATTGTCGACAGAGAGTATCCAGAATCGGCTAATTTATAATCGACTTGCCCAGTTTAGGCCATCTTTTGCAATCTTACGGATCTAGAATCCAGATCACGTCTTCATCAGACACTTATCTCCACTTCAATATAGTCACTGGTGGACAAGCTCGAATGTCAGTACTCACTACGCGAGAGGATTTTGTTTTCCCAAGCGAATCCCGCCTAACATTAAAACAAAAAATCCAACTCGCATTTTCAAACTATGCGAAAGTTGGGAGGTATCAAAACAGAGCGAGTGGTCGAACTAGCGATATCTATGTGGCACGATGCAAAATTCATGGTTTGTTTGTCGACTATTCGCATGGCTCTGAATCTGAACTTCGCTGTCAGAAATGTGAAGAAATATTCATCAATGCCTAAACTATCCGGAGGATTGTGCGCGAAATCTTGACTCTATATTTCTTCTAGATATTTGGCTGCGCAAAGTCGACAGCTGAAATGTGTTAGCTCTTTTGCGTAAGTATTTCGTGCAGATCCTTGGCTTTACTGCACAGAACCGATATGCAAGTAGTATCAGAATGGATCGATCATCGCTAGATGTTCCAGATTCTACCTATATTGTTCCATAGGAGCTTCTTCATTCCGGTTTTTCATGTTTGAAATTCGGGCTCCCAATCTAGCTTCGGATCTTTTCATTACCAATGATATTGCACTAACTACGAGGGCTTGAGTTGACATTATGAGCAGCACAGAGCCTGTAAGAGCCCACTCCATTCTGAATACTCCCGTTATGATCTGGCCCATCACTACCCATGCTAGAATACCTATTGCAGGCAGGGCAAATAACGCTCCAGCGAGAGAAAATAAGAAGGCTGGATTGTAGTGACGTGCTAGTTTGAAGATCGCAGCCAAGATTCTTGGTCCATCCTTCCAAGTTGAAAGTTTCTGCTTTCCAATCCTTGGTCTGTAACTTATCGGAACCTCAGTTATGGTGCCATGTTGGGCCATCTGTGATGCTATCTCAACCTCGACTGTAAAATCGGAACTTTCCAAGTGAAGGCTCCTTGCAGTCTCAGTCTTCAACAGATACATTCCCGAAAGGACATCACTCAATTTAGAGCCCGTCCGAATATTGGTTAACACTAATTCACTTCTGGTCTAAGACACTGGCCCAAGAAGCATAATGGCCGACTGTGCACCGGCTCCAAT
>DAHVAI010000399.1 GCA_027314685.1 Nitrososphaerota archaeon
ATTGGAGAAAACGGCACTATCGCTGCAACCCCCGTGATAGTAAATGCCGTGGAGGACGCTCTATCACAAGTTAAAGGCAATGTTCGAAGGATGCCTCTGACCCCCGAGTACGTCTTTGATATTCTCCGCGGAAGAACAAAGAATTGAGCACTTGAACTTGCGACCTTTTGAGCGTCAACAATATTAGAATACAAACTATAGAATTCCTCATGCCCCGCAAGTCAAAATTTGGCTCCAGCACTTTTGAGGTAGCAGTAGATATTGGAGAGAACGAAGTAGATCCAGAGAACTTCAAAGAGTGCACAATTCTCGCAGAAAAACTGGGATATGATATTGTTTGGCTGGGCGATCATTTTATGCCGTGGGTGCACAGCGGGAACAAATCCGCGTTCGTCTGGTCGCTAATGGGTTCGTGCCTTGAAGCAACAAGAAAAATCAAGCTGGGTCCATACGTCACTACGCCGATCGGGGCAAGATATCATCCTGCAATCCTAGCTCAAGCTTCAGCCACTTTGGATAACATGTATCCGGGCCGCTTCCTCTTGGGAGTCGGAACAGGCGAAGCGATAAACGAAGTTCCTTTCTTTGAGAGATGGCCTGGATGGCAAGAAAGGATGGAACGACTGGTGGAAGGCACGCAACTGATGAGAAAAATGTGGAGCTCAGATTCTTATTTCGACTTTGAGGGAAAGTATTTCAAACAGAAACAAGTTTTCCTCTACACAAAACCCAAGACGAGTTTGGAAATCTTCTTTTCTGCAGTTGGCATAAAGGCTGCAAAATTTGCGGGTCAATACGGGGACGGCCTTGTCACATTGAGCTCGCACAACACAATTGAGGGTTTCAGAGATGTCTTGTTCCCTAGTTTCTATGAGGGTGCTAAGAACGCTGGTAAAAATCCGGACAAAATGAAAATCGGTTTATCGCTCAGCTTCACGCTTTTGGATCCAAAGACTTTCTCTAGGACTGAGAGAACTTATGCAGGTATTTCTGCGAAAGGATCTTGGAACGTGGCAGATCCTAGAATAATCGAGCAGATGGGCAAAGATATGTCTGAAGAAGATTTGTTCAAGACCACTCATTTTTGCGAAAAGTGGTCAGATGTGGTCGACCTGATAGCAAAATATAGAGAGATTGGGGTGACTCAAATAGTTCTCCAACCAGGAACAGACAAAAAGCTAATCCGAATGTATGCTCAGAAGATACTTCCGAATTTCAAAAAATCAAAGAGATAAGCAAAGACGCATACGCTAAGAGTAGCTTTTTCAACGCCAATTCGTCGTGCTAGTTGACCGCGTATCTTTGTCTTTCTAGTTGGACCAAGATATCTATCTGTTCAAGAAGGTATGATTTGGAATTACGCAGTATTTCACTAACCTGCGAGCTCGCAGGCAGTGTCTGCATTATCGTGCTCAACTGATCCGTGGCACTCTTCAATATTCGCGAACTGCGATCTATGGCTTCAAGCTCTTCTTCATTAGCTGACCTTCTGTTCCGAGTACCGAGCCAACCGATACCTTCTGAAGATTCTCTCTTTATTTGCTTCACCATATTCCGAATTTGGTTCTTGCTAAATTTTCCGTCGGAGAAAAGATCAACCAAACGCCTCTGTTGTTCGAAAGTAAGTGGTAAAAGTTCTTGGGCTGTAGTCGGATTTATTTGCCGGCTAATAACTCTCTCAATTATCTCTTTTGGCAAACGCAAAAGTGCAAGCCTCAAAGACACGTATTCTTGGCTCTTTCCTATCCTAGCCGCCAATTCTGATACTCCGCCGTATCCAAATTCCTCAACATATCGCTTGTAAGCGATAGCCTCCTCTATCGGGTTCAAAGTCTGATGCTGCACGTTCTCGACCAGAGCAATTTCTAACGCCTTCTGATCGTCAACTTCTATGACGTGACTTGGTATCGCATACATCTTGAGATATCTGAAGGCGGCGAGTCTCCTACAACCTGCAACAACTTCGTACCCACCAGATAGAGGGCGGACGACGATCGGCTCAAGTAAACCATCTCTCTTGATCGAATTTGCGAGATTGTTCACTTCGATCTCGCTACGTAGTCTGCACTTTGGTTCGCGTATCTTTGCAACAGGGATTTCTAATATCGAGAACTGCTCAGAGACTATCAATCGACTTTGTTGACAGTTTGATATTAATAAAGAATATTAGATAATATTCGGCCAGAACATTACCTTAAACGTCTAACTTCAGCAGTAGCCGAGCGCTTTATCTCGAAAAGAACGATATTCTCCACCGTTGGAATCGATTTTAGATCAGCCCCCAAAGCAGCTTCAAGATAACCTCTGAGTAAAGGTTCTGGCAGAAATGAATCAGACGCAACAATTCGGCCATCTTGAATCTTCAAAGAACCCCAGCCCATATCAGAAAGGTGTTGGAGGGCAAACTCGTAATTGGACCGATCAGATGATTCCTTTCCAAAGTTGACCAGAAGATAGTCGTGCAGGGTGGGTCCGTAGCGTCTACCAACGTCGTAAAGTTGTTCGTGAGTCAGGTAATTTTGGAGAAGCTCTACCAGTTTCTGACCCAACATTGCTTTCCTAAAACCACCGATGCTGATCTTAGAATCGCGCCAATTCAGGCCGTCGTATCTCTTGTAAAACGAAAGAGCGTTGATCAGGACTTCTCTTCGATTGTGTGCTCTTTTCGAGCTAGTGATTGAGTCAACGAACTCTAGCAATTCGTCGGGAATGTCTACGGTTGTGACAACCAAAGAAAACTAACGCCCCTAAGTTTGAATGAAATCAGATAAACGTATCGATGCGCGCTTTTGAACTTCAAAATCGTGCTTAGCCGCACGTGATTCCTACCTAGTGTTACCTCAATCAAAACGAGAATCAGGTATTTCGAGAGACAGAAAAGAGATCAGTTGGGTTTAAGTCTAGATACAAAATAGCTTCGCAAGTGTTCTTCTTGTTCGATAAACTATTTTCTCCTTTGAACATAGGTAGCGTAGAGATAAAGAATCGAATCCAAATCACTCCTCACGAGCAACAGTATCTCGAGAACGGCCTTCCCACCGAGACTATGATAAATTACTATGTTGAACGTGCAAGGGGCGGTGCCGGCCTTCTCGAAGTTTCTCAAGTCTACATCAAAGCACCATTTGGCGTAGTCTCCCCAGATTGGAATACGGACAGCGCAAAGAGATTTCCGATTGTAAGCGTGGATGAAATCATACCAGGGTTAAAGCGACTTGCAGATTCAGTTCATCAGCACGATTCAAAGATCTTCATGGAAGTTTCAGCATGGCCCTTTCTTTACGGCCCAGTTTCCGCTGTACCATTTAATTCAGGGGTCTCGCTAGGCGAGCTCACAATCTCCGACATGAGAAGGATTCAGGAGGATTTTGCCACTGCTGCAAGAAGGATCAAAGAGGCTGGTTTTGACGGCGTAGATCTGCACGGCACACATGGTGCCCTCTTGGAGCATTTCTATTCCCCGGCAATTAATCGAAGAACTGACAGCTACGGTGGAACTCTTGAGAACAGAATGAGATTTATCCTTGAACTCGTAGACGTGCTTCGGCCGGTCATCGGTGATTCTGTAGCTCTAGGAATGAGACTATGCGCTGATGAAAAAATCGCTGGTGGCGTTACCCCAGACTATGCCACAAGAGTTGCGGCAATGCTCGATGGCAAACTAGATTTCTTAAACGTCGACATGGGATCTGTATCATCTTTTGACGCCATGAATCAGCACGCACTGCAGACCCAACCGTTGTACGTCGAAACCGGCTACGGCACGTACATGTCTGAACCCATCAAGAGGATAGTCAAAAAAACTAAAATCGGAATTGCTGGAAGAATAACCGATCCTCTCTTAGCAGACACCATTCTTGAAAAAAACCAAGCTGATTACGTTGGAATGACTCGAGCCCTTATTGCAGACCCATATCTTCCTAGGAAAGCTCTTGAGGGAAAGATTGACGAAATACGTCCTTGCATCGGTACGTTGCAAGATTGCTGGGGTAGATCAGTCGCGCGCGACTGGCCCATGCATTGTACTGTGAATCCTAGTGTCGGTCGTGAAGCGACTAGATACGTCGGTTCTTTGAATAAAGTAGACAAGAAAAGAAAAGCTCTTGTGATTGGTAGTGGACCAGCAGGTCTAGAAGCTGCACGCGTTGCTTCCGAGCGCGGTTACGAAGTCGTTGTATATGAAAGGTCAGGCGAGATAGGTGGCCAGATCAAATTGGCAAAGCTTCTGCCAGGGCGTTCAGAAATTTCA
>DAHVAI010000405.1 GCA_027314685.1 Nitrososphaerota archaeon
TTTGGAAAGAATGGTAAGAAAGCTCTCGATTCTATAGTGTTGAATGAAACATTTCAAAGTGCAGATTTGGCTTCGCCGGAAGATTTGGTAAAGTTCTACGAGGAATACATGGATCGATTGCAAAATATACTCGGGAACAAAGTTGCAAAAGTTATAGCGTTCAATTGCTTTAAACTGGGGAAAAATTCGCAGTGTGAAGATTGCCCCATTGCAAGAAACAGAAATCACTCTCAAAGAGCCTTTAGGCCTAGGACTGACTCTGTATCTAACTGCTAGTGACGTTTGTCACTAGCCATTTGTTTCAAAATAATGAGAAACTTTACTAAAAAGTTCAGCCGTGCCACAATTTCCCAAATCAACAGGAATTGCTGCACGCATTTCGACATCTCCTCTGCCGTTCACTACCTCATCAGCCACTTAGTCCGGCGCCTAATGACACTTGGAGTTTGAACGCGAGTATCCCATCGATGATGATCATGATTAACCTAGGAGGATCGTATGTGAACGTGGTGTTCGCTCTTTTCTCCAACGGAACTTTCAACGTGAGCGATGATAAGGGAAATAGCTTCGGCTGGACTATTGCCAGATTGCCTCACGGAACTGTGTCTACATCTCTCGTTTCAAACTCAACTGAGGCGATTCAGAGCTATTCAGTTCTTTCTGCTTCGAGCCTATCAGTTGCAAACATGAGCATCACTTATCGTCTAGAGTATCAATCATGCTAGCCTTCAGGAGTTGAAATTTCGATCCTGATTCTCCGAACATTAGTCGAATCGCTTTGCGGAGGACTACTGTAAAGGAAAAAGCAGAAAACGTCCGTTTCCCCCTCTTCGGCAGCGTCCTATTGATGTTTAAAAGGGGCTTAAGTAGAGTTGTGCGACCGTGAGGCAGTCCTTAGAGGCCAAAATCAAGAACTTGGAAAAGTATTATAGATATTGAATCCATAATTGTCTTTAGAGCTCAATAAAGTCCAAAAAGTGAATTGAAATTGAAGAGTATGAGCGACACAAGGAAATTCGAAGGAAAAGTAACTTACGAGATGTTCCACTCTTCGTCAATGATTCCCATTCATGCTGTAAAATCTCAATGAGTGCTTGTCGCAGCAATTATACC
The DNA here is from genome assembly GCA_027314685.1 of Nitrososphaerota archaeon. Next base: position 1,114 of record DAHVAI010000405.1, read on the forward strand.
TCGATTAGTTCATGTTGTCCTTAAGAGAGAAGAAGAGGGTGGTTTTTCGGCATTTTCTCCAGATGTAAAGGGAGCCCGAACCCAAGGAGAGAGCGAGGATGAAACATTGGATAACATGAAGGAAGCAATTAAGATGGTCAAAGAAACTCGCAACGATTATACTCCGTTCGAAATGAGATACGAAATTTCCGATGAGTAGATGTCCAAGCTTCCTGCTGACATCTCTCCTAGGGATCTAGTTAAAGTGCTACAGAAGAAGGGGTTCCATTTCTCTAGAGAGGGACAAAAGCACACAATATTCGAAAAGGGAGACGGAGCAGACAAGATAGTGATTTCAGTTCCAAGGCACGGCCCATTAAAAAGAGGTTTATTGCATGGCATCCTCGAAGACGCAGCAATAACTGTAGAAGAGTTTAACCACTTGCGGTAGATGTGAAAAGTATTTGTCGCTAGCTCTGCCCTTTGACCCAAATTACACGACATACGATTTTGAAGTGATTAGAGAAGAGTGGAACGACTACGAACTCCCAGATGCTACTCGTCTAAAGGCCAAGCTCGTGCTCACAAAAATATTGAGGCGACGAACAACTCCTCCAAGTATGTATGAGATACTAGGCGTTCCAGTCATTGTTACCAATAGTGACCCTCAACGTCGTCGTGCACCTAACCCACTAACACCACAAGAAACGATGTCACTTGGCACACCAGGGCCTAGCGATATGAAGATCCCTGTCGAAGTAGCGGTAAGTAGCGAAAGATGGAATCAGTACCGAATAACCCAGACGGATGAAGTACTGCGGGTGAAATTGATTCTGATTGATGTTTATCGCATTCCGGACCATTTTGATGATATCGGTGAGCAAATGTACCACGTGACAACAGGTAACATTGTCGCCCCTCTCCCTCAAAGAGACAGAAGTCAACGGCTGATCCCTTAGATTATTCTACAATCAGGGCGATCTGACCTCTCTAGATTGTAGTCTATTTAGACTTTGAAAGCATCTGTTCAATATCATCTAATCTTTCGAAATTTAGTCCAGCTTCTCGACTTAACAAAACCGATTTGGCAAAACCTGTAGGATCAAACGATAATTTTGTGTAAATTTTGCGAACATCATCTCAATTGCACTTGTCAATGCACGATACCATCACTCACACTGACCAAGGCCGCAAGAGAGCCCATTGACGCGGAAACTCACTCGCCGAAGTATTCCACTTTGTGCACTGATTGTAACCATCACGTAACCTGGAAAATAAAACCCTGACCATTAGCCCGAAATTTGAATAGAGTGATGATTGCTGGAAATTTTCAAAGACATGGTCCTGGAAAGGTCATGATTGAGCGTGTATCAACTTCGCTAGGGCTCTTTCATAAAGCGGACAATAGGCGCGTTCCATCTCTTTGCAAGTCTGAAACTGAATCACCTTAACCACTTTATCGCCCAGAATGTTCGTCGCCCGGTCCAGGTATTCCTCATAAATCTTCCAAACATCATTCATCGTGAAGATCTGAATCTCTGGAAACGTCTCATTCATGATGATTGAATTTAGAAATTTACTACCATTTTCTCCGAATATTATTCGAAGCGCAGTGCCCAGACAAACTGGAAAGAGCGCTTGCTGGCAGGCCTTGAGCATTTCTGCAGGGTTTCGCACTGTCGAAGCGATTACCATGTTTCTATCAATATTGGGCGTTATCAAAAGTGAAATATCTTGTGAATTTGCAATCAGATTGAGAGTCACAATGATAGTTGATTTAAATTCAAACCAACATCGCGTTTATATAGGCAGAACGACCATAGCGCGCATAGCGCGCAAGCGCTATGACGTCATCACTAGCTGTCTCAGCTAGATCTCGCTGGGAGGATAACTGACAACTCCAGAAATGGAGTCGCGCAACCGCAAGGACGCGAGGAAGCCTCTCAGCACTTTCTCTTATTGAATTAGAGTGGACCGGCCGGGAATTGAACCCGGGATCTCAGGGTTGACAACCCTTTGCTTTACGTCTCAGCTACCGGCCCTCACGATGACTGTCATTCACTCTTCCGGAAATGGTCAATATATTTGAATTCCATGCCATTATCCCTTCGTCAACGTGAAAGGAAAACGAGGATTAAGAAAACACCACTACCGCTACTCGCAAAATACTTGGTTAATCTGGTTGGGGCTACTCTAACCAGTCTTGACATCGAGTAATCTATAACCGCAAATTGCACTGTTCCGACACATTTTGCTTTAGAAATGGAAATTTCGCCACGCGTCAATTTTCTCAAATTTCATATACAAACTGACAAGATTTGAAAAATGAATCTGCCGATTGGGCTCATATACTTTTTATGGTGGAGTACCTTCACACAACTGAGAGTATAGTATATTGGTGCTCTACGCCAAGGACATAGTTGAAAGAGACTTCATTTCTCTGTCTCCGGATACGAATTCACTCGATGCTGCCAAGTTGATGAAGGAAAAGCATCACGGCTTTGTGATAGTAGTCCATAATGACAAGCCAATTGGCATTACGACAGAATGGGATTTTGTGTCAAAAATAGTTGCGCTAGAAAAGGACCCTGCGCAAGTCAAGTTGACCGAAGTTATGAGCCATAACGTGTTTACTGTGAAAGCCGGTGATGGTATCGATTACGTGTCAAAGCTCATGGCCGAAAGAGGAATCAGAAGAGTCCTTGTTCTAGACGGAGAAAAACTTCTCGGCGTGATAACCTCAAAGACAGTACTATCAAGGCTTGAGGACTACATCAACAGCGTGTCGGCACAGATTGCTAGGCTCAACTCACCGATGTGAATTTCTGCGGAAGAGTCAAACTGAATCAATCCTGGCGTTCAAGTATTACGAAGTTGCTTTAATCAACCGTATAGTCTTTTGTCTCTATCTTGAGCTGTTTCGTTGACTTTTGAATATTGATCGGCAAGCTTTCGTAATTGATCATCTAATCGCTGAGCGCTCTTCGCCAACTCGTCTGTTTCTATCTTTAGACCATAAACTGCATTCACTGCATTTATGATTGATAACGCAGCACCAGGGTCAGGCAATTCTAGAGAGACTGGAGTCAAAAGCGAGAGTCCGGTCATTCGACGGGTCAGACACTGATTCAGTATGCTTCCACCTACGCCACTTATCAATGCGGACTCCATAGGAGAAATTCCTTTGGCCTTCAAAGATTCACTCCTTTGTTCGTCCGCGACAAAAACCGCTTCTCTTTCCTCTGGAATGCCTTCAACCCCAACTCCTTCTAGTACTACGATCTCTCTCGCACGAATGCGCTCTAACCAATCAAGCAAAACAGATGAGATCTCATAAAGCCCTTTGAGATCGATGGGCATTTCGCATAGCATCACAACGATTTTCCCAGAACTATCGCTGTAAATTCTGAAGGGGTGCCGGAGCTTTGCACCAATGTAAACTGCGACGGGAGGGATATGTTGAGACTTTACATGTGCTATCTCATGCATGTTGAGTTTCTCAATTATGTATCCTGCCGCTACAGGTCCAATTAATCCGGGACCCAAAAAGCCTCCGAATACTATGGGTTGATCGTACTTGACTTTTTCGAATTCAACTACGGCTGTCTCAAAGAGGTCAGAAGACATGTGCTTCGGCTCCTACTTGCAATTCGCATGCATATCTGCTTTGGCCCAAGCCCTATTCTACAGTGATTTGCAAGGCGAATGCATAATACTAGGAATGACCTTTTTTCGGATTGAATGAGAGTTCGCGCATTCATTCCTTGTTCTAAAGGTGCTGCAATCGCCGCAATTAAACGATGCCCTTTTGGTAACGGATTCATTACACTGTTCGTTACTTACGGACAGTCTAGATCTGGCCAGTCCTCGGATTATGGAGTTCTTGGCGACTGGTAAAATTTCAATTATTTTCTTCAGATTTCCGGAGGGTAATTTCAGACCAAGGTCTTGCTATCGAAACACCAGTTCAAACTGAAGCTATACCTTCAATCCTGTCTGGTGAGAATGTACTGATAGTATCTCCTACTGGTTCGGGAAAAACTGAAGCTGCTTTGCTACCTATATTCGAGAAAATTAGAACGAGTCAGAAGCAAGGGATCAAAGTAATTTACATTACTCCACTCCGTGCTCTAAATCGAGACATGCTACGGCGAGTACAGGTATGGGCAAAAAAGCTAGGACTTTCCGCAGATGTTCGGCATGGCGATACTCCTCAATCGATCAGAAGGCGACAATCCTTGTCTCCGCCTGATGTCTTGATTACCACGCCTGAAACTTTACAATCAATTTTAACTGGATCAAGACTCCGATCAAACCTTAGGGAATTGAGATATGTTGTGATAGATGAGATCCACAAACTAGCAATAGATCGAAGGGGATCCCAGTTATCATTTGGGTTAGAGAGACTTCAGCTCGCTGTTGGTGGAGATTTCCAAAGGATAGGCTTGTCTGCTACTGTTTCTGACACTCGTAAGATTGGTGAGTTTCTTTGTGGCACCGGAAGGAGTTTCAAGATTGTGGACGCTAGCAATACGAAGAAAGTATCTGATTACTATGTAGAGTTACCACTCCCTGCTGCTGAAGATGAGTTTCAAGCAAGGAATCTATTCATCTCTTCGCAAACGCTCGCGCGCCTAAAACGCATTGTCGACCTGGTAGAGGGCCACGAAAGGACGTTGATATTTGTAAACAGCAGAGCAATAGCCGAGGAGGTGGGCTCAAGACTCGAAGTTCTTGGAGTGAACGTGGCAATCCACCACGGCTCGCTTCCGAGAGAAGAACGAGAAAGAGTTGAAATTGACTTCAGGGCAGGAAAGACAAAAGCACTGGTCTGTACGTCGACACTTGAGCTAGGAATCGATATAGGATCTGTAGATCTTGTGCTACAGTACATGTCTCCAAGACAGGTTAATTCGTTGATCCAGAAAGTCGGTAGATCAGGTCACGATCTGAAAGGGCGGTCTGAAGGAATAATGCTCTCTGTAAACGCTGAAGATGCTCTGGAGTGTAGAGGTATTTCCGAGAACGCTGCCCAGAGACATTTTGAGTCAATGACAATTCCTCGCGCACCTTTGGATGTTCTTGCGCACCAGATAGCAGGGCTACTGATTGAATATTATCAGGTTAAGATTACCGAAGTGTTGAAAGCTGCCCACGCCTCTTATTCTTTTCAGAATTTGACAGAGAACGATGTGCTTTCAGTACTACGGTTTATGGAGAGAATGGGATATCTATCGATGTCTCAAGGTAATCTGGTAAGACGGAGCAAGTGCAGAAACTACTACTTCGAAAATCTCTCGACCATCCGAGATGAGCATCGTTATCATGTGATAGATGTTTCCACGCAGAACAAGGTAGGCACTCTCGGGGAGGAGTTCGTTCTCCTGCATGCCGATGTCGGAGTTCGTTTCATAATCAAGGGTAGAGGATGGCAAATCGAATCAATTCAAGAGGAAGACATCTATGTGACCCCAGTACAGGACTTGAATGCTGCGGTGCCAGGCTGGGACGGGGAATTGATTCCTATCCCAAAATCAGTGGCTTCGGTAGTGGGGGAATTCAGGAGAAGAATTGAGCTCGACTCGAAACAAGTCGGGGAGATTCTCTCCGGCATGGAAAAATCAGCAAGAGAAGCAGTCAAATCTGAACTGGATGCGCAGTTAGCTTGTTCAAGACTTCCTACAGACAAGAGAATAGTGATCGAACAGTTCAAGAACTACCTGATCATTCACACCTCGGCCGGTGATAGGATCAACGCTACACTTGGAGAACTATTCGAAGAACGATTGTTGAGGTTGGGTGGGCTCGCTAGAAACTGGTGGCGTGATGGTTATCGAATATTGATTGAGCTCTCTTCTCAGGAGTTCGTTCTGGAAAATCTTGTAGAAAGACTACTCAACTACGACCCAACAGTTGCGGGTTTTATTGATGCAGTCTTGCGCAAACATTTTCCGTTCGGTTATGACATGAAATTTATTGCAGAGCGATTCGGGGTTTTGAAAAGGGGAAGACTACTTTCGGGCGAAGCTCTAAAGGAACTCGGCATCAAATTTAGGTTCACTCCTATATATGACGAGACCATGCGGGAAGCATTCGAGACAAGGGTCGATATATCTGGGGCAACAGATCTTCTGAGGAGGTGTCGTGATCACGAGGTGGAAGTTTGTGCAGTTAAGACGGAGACTCCATCGCCTCTTGCAATGTACATACTGTCGCGATACGCTGATGCAGAAGATTATAGCACAAGCTCGAATTCAATAGAATCTATCAGACAAAGCACTGAGAAGGAAATCGTAAGCCTGATTTGTCTGGAGTGCACAGACCTGAAGGAATTTCTAAGAGTAGGTGATCTGATTGAAAGACCGCAATGCGTGAAATGTGGATCAATGCTTCTAGCTCCAGTCTTCTACTCTGCGCGATTAGCTGCGAATACGCTCCTAAAGAAGAAAGCACACCAGATTCTCACTGACGAAGAAAAAGAGCTTCTTGCGAAATTGAGACGTTCGGCGGACGTGGTTCTATCATATGGAAAAAAGGGCGTAATCGCGCAATCTGTATACGGTATTGGTCCGCAGATGGCTTCAAGAGTGTTGTCTAAAATGCACGAATATGACGATAACTTTTACGAAGACCTTTTGAATGCAAAGCTCAATTTCATAAAGACAAAGAGATTCTGGAGCTAATGTCCGAGCAGTTCGAAGTTCGTTTCTGCGAACGATGCATGACTAGGACAAAAAATCTCATTCTTAATTTCGACGAACTCAGAAATCTCAGAGGTTATGCGCTGTTCAA
>DAHVAI010000055.1 GCA_027314685.1 Nitrososphaerota archaeon
TATGATGTTCTCAAACATCAGCACGTGGTTTGGAGGCGGGATGGGAAGTTTCGAAAGCCGCTCCAACCCAATATTTGGAACTACAATGTCGCTTCTTTCCCAGGCAAACTACAGCCAAGGCACGGCATACTACTATACTAGTACTTTCAGCCTACAAAGCTACAGCTCCAACTACTGGTACATCTGCTCTTATCCGGGACATGCCCAGAGCGGGATGTACGGAAGAATTTTAGTTACCAGCTAACAGACTTGACCTGAGTTTAATAGCACAAGATTCTTCGACGCCCAGTGTTCCGGTTACTCTTTCAAACTAGGTACTTCTATGAACGCGTTGTTGTAATCAGTTGCCTTGTCGACTATAATGAAAACAGACCCATCATGATGATTCTTTGGAATAGATCCGCCAACCGGTTAAACATTCGTGAAAGATACTTCTTGATAACAAACATCCCGGTGAAAACTATGAATCCTCCAAGGAATATCCCGGAAATCACATCCATCGGATAGTGCACTCCTACGTACACGCGCGAAATGCAGACTATGGCCGCTTCCAGAGTAAGAAGGAGCGCTATGCTCTTTCTTCTGAACATTGCAAGCGAGAATAGGGCGGCAATAGAGACGATGAGTGCGTGTCCTGAAGGGTAGGAAGAATCTGCGTCTCGAGTAACCCGAGTTACGATCCCTGTCAGCGTATCAAAGGGCCTTGCCCTGTACATCACATATTTCATAGCTTCACCGGCAATAATGCCCACAACTAGCAAAGCTGCAAGTTCTATCGCGAGTAGCTTTGTGTCCCTCTTACCGAAGAGAAGCATTATTGCGACTATAGGTATCCAGAAATATTCTCTCCCGTACAAGGATGCCAGAATCAGAAGATTACTCAGTGCAGAGCCAACTTTCATGTGGTTTATTGCGAGAGCGGCTTGTCCGTCTGGAACCTGCGTTATCCCTTTGATGACAAGAACTGTCATCAGAAAGAATAGAACGAGAAAGACCATACCGGTGATTAACCATTTGCTCGAGATTTCGCCACTTGTTTTATCGTTGTACTCGTTCATTTTCTCCCTTTCCAAAGGACCCGGTTTCTAGCGCTTTTATGCTATAGTGGATTGCAGGCGAGTGTGTCACGCTAGTACATTTCTGAAAACTTCATTGTGATGGGTCTCAAGATTCAGAAAAACAGCTGCCCATTAAGGTCTCCAGTCCTGAACATGCATATTAGGTAAAGCAAAACAACGAACTGGAAGCATAGGATGTCAGCCGGAACTTTTGACAAGGGGTTTGAGGAGTACATCTCCAAGAACATACTCCCAAAACAAGCGACCTGAACTGCGCTAATGCCACAACTCGGCATCCTAAAATATGATGTCTAAAACGAATGATTGGTTTGGCGTCGAACAAGCGGAAGGAGGTACTCGTCACTGCAATCTCGACCGCTGCACTCGGAGTTATCGATCTCGCTTCAGCCATCAGTTTTTTCGGCCTCTACGGCTTTAGCCCTTCGGAGGTAGGCGTAGAAATCATCGGATTTGCCTACCCCATCATACTCCTAGTCGCAGCCGAGTTTGATTATGAGCAGAGGGGTTGGGCGCTTGTGTTGTCGTTGGTGCTCTGCGGCCTCTCCATGACAAACTCCATAATAACGCTCAGGGAGCAACTCACGTTCATCGCTAGAGTGGAGAATTGGGCGTTACTCGGTTTCAGCATTGTGGGAGCTCTTGCTTCTCTCATAGCCATATCAAGAATGATGAACAGTGAGATAGATTCAAGGAACAAAGTAAACAAGCGGAGTTAGAGAAGCGGTCCACCCGCTCTTCATCCTCTACTAACTGCTCCCAACCCGGCAAGTACTATCACAAAACCCAGCGACTGGATCAAATCTATCGTCTCGCCCAAGAAAAGAACTGAACTTGCAAGCGCGATGACCGGGACAAGAAACAGCCAGGTGGACACCCAGATCGGTCCGCGCCTGCTCACTAGCGTCATCCAAATGACATAAGCAAATGTCGTTCCAAGTATGCCGGTAAAAAGCAATGCAACGAGGAAATCCACATTGGTGAACTTTGTCTGAAGCAGTGATGGCGCGTTGCTGAGAAGCGTCCAGACAAGCAGTATCGATGTGGCGAAAAACAGCTGCACAGAATTTAAAGCTAGCCTGTCGAAGGAGGTAAGCCACCGTCTGTAGACCACGAAGCTTGCGGCGAATGAAATTGCAGATATCAGCAGTAACACTATGCCATACGGGTCTACTGAAACGTTCAACCTGCCACTGGTGAGTACCAAGAAGATCCCGGTAAAGCCAGCAACAATCCCCAGAACCTTCAGCGCTGTCAGCTTGTCAGAGAGGAACAGCTTTGTGAAGATGACAGTGAACAACGGATATGTGTATATGACAACTGCAGTTAATCCGGCTGGGACAAGCGCTTCTCCCAGGAACCAGAATCCTTGGAACAGGACGCTCGCCGATACTGCGAGCAACAGCGCAGCAAGAAACGTCTTCCTGTTGAATTTCTTTAGGGACTTCCAAGATCTTAGAAGTAGAGGGATTGATGCTATTGTTCCCACAAGCATTCGATAGAAAGAGAATGCAAGAGGTGCTGAGTACTCAAGGCCGACTTTGATGGCAGCGTAATTGAGACCCCACACTATTAAGAGGAATAAAAGCAGGAGCCAGTCTTTCGATGAACTAGTGCTATTCATTCCCTAGGACGCGCCAGATGATTGCAGGCTCTTTTTCCGTGCTTATTTAACGCGAGTTCATCAACTCGGTAAGATCAATAGAGAGTACGGCCTCGATTCCTCTTTAAATGATGCATCGCGAATCAATACAGGAGAGACTCTGACAGAACGAAAACGACTCTCGTACAAAGCAATGAATCTAGCGAGTTGGAATTATGCTTGGAAAGCTCACGCGTCTAAGAATTGGCGTGGTCATCGTCGTAGCTTTGGTCGCAGTGTTCGCACTGGTGCTCTGAAGCTTGTACATGTATCCAAATGACAGCGTCCAGGTACCAGTGTCGTACAAGGATGCTTCGAGAATTGGAACTCAAAAGCTTACGGTGAATCTATCAAGACTAGTTTTCTCCTAACAGTGTCTAAAACCAACAGCTCTTTTTAGTACAATCAACCCAACCACGCATTGCCGACTGTAGGTCGCGGCGAGCTTCTAACCAGTGATGCGAGATATTCTGTTGTTGTCGTGGTTGATTTCAACAGCCCCCAGTTCAACAGCACTCTGTATATTGTGGACAAGAGTGACAACGCAGTAATCACGAAAACGAGTTTCAGTAATGATTTTCTTGAAACTACAATAACTGGCGGCGCGTCATATCTTTACAATGGTGGCCTCGGTTACATCATCAGTGCGAGTAATGGCGAAACCGCGAACAGAATATTCACGGTAGACAACTACAGGGATATCTCTTCAACTAATGGTGGTATTGTCATGCAGACTACGGCAATTATTGCATGGCTGTACGGCAACCGTGGTCTCCTGTACCACCCGGACTTGGCCTTCAGCGGCATTGCGTATGGATGCATGGTACTGCAACCATAACAATCAGATCATCGCTAATCATTGCTTGAATTTCTTTACAAAAGCGCGTACTTTTTTGCACATGTACTCGGACTCGACCTCTTTTTCTAGAGAGAGCCTAACTATAATGCCAAGGGTTTCTATGGGAATAAGCAGTCCGTTGTACTTTTCGCGCCCGATCTTTATGTAATCCGTGATGCTGAGGTATTTGTCAGACTGCTTTGAAACGCTAACAACAACTGAGATCCATGAACCCAGATACCGTTCCCCTTGCTTGTCCAATCCTATTTTGCTTTCATAACCCTTTTTCAGGTGATGCGCTAGAAGGTTTCCATCTTCAGAAGCAATGCTGGAACTAAGTATCGCAGAGTCTAATTTCATGATAGCGGTATTGAGCTTCACATAATTAGGGGAGCGTTTCGAGGGCAATCCAGTCAGGCAACCGTTATTCTCGGCTTATCTGTCTTGTGTGCTATGGTGTCTTAATCTCCTTCTCGAGACAGCTATTTCAAATTCAACTGCATGGCGAAAATGCTTTCATGCTCCATCCATTGACTGGGATTTGCATTGAGAAAAATTATTCTTGAAGAGCATTTTGTGACGCCTGCCTTCCTCGATGGTCCAGGCTATAGAATCCGAGAAATGTCACGATTACCCGCGTTTACTGGCCTGGCCGATAAGCTCTGCGACGTCGGCGACAAGAGGATTTCTGAAATGGATGCTGCTGGCATTGACATGCAGATCATGTCGTTAAATTCGCCTGGAGTCGAGCAGCTTGAAGCGTCAGCGTCGGTCGAGACCGCAAGGGAGACTAACGATACACTGGCAAGAGCTATAGAAAGCCATCCCGCTCGTTTTGCAGGTTTTGCGGCGCTGCCCACTCCAGCTCCCGAAAGGGCGGCAGATGAACTAGAACGTGTCGTCAGTCAGTACGGATTCAAGGGCGGTTTTATCAACGGTCACAGTCGAGGCAGGTATCTGGATGATACGTTCTTCTGGCCGATCTTGGAACGAGCAGAGATATTAGGCGTTCCGCTGTACATACACCCCACTCCTCCTCCAGAACCCGTGACGAAATCCTACTACACCGGTAACTTTTCACAAGAGGTTTCGGCAAGGCTCTCAACAGCCGCGTGGGGCTGGCATATTGAGACAGCTATCCACGTCATCCGCCTTATTCTTTCCGGCGCCTTTGACAAATATCCGAAGCTCCAGGTGGTCATCGGGCATCTCGGCGAGCAGGCCATGGCGGATACGCCGCCGGCTCTGGTGCGCGCCGCCAAGCGGATGGGCGTCTCCGATGCCCGGATGGCCGAAGCTTGGGGATTGTCCGGCGTGGAGGGCGCGGCGAAGGTTCGCGA
>DAHVAI010000408.1 GCA_027314685.1 Nitrososphaerota archaeon
CTTGCTTCTCTGACTCCAGGAGAACTGAATGGCGAGTCTATCGACGTGACAACATGGATCAAAGATCATCCTAGTTCCAAATAATCTGATTCACACTTCCGACAAGTGCAACGCGCTGAAGTCTTAAATGCGCGTTGCGGATTCCCTTTTTGCAAGCATCCTACGAAATTATTAGTTTCGTCGGATATTGACTGACGGAATTGAGAGGAAAAGAATACGCAGTACAAGTACGTCGTTTTGATTAACACATCGATCGGGGCGTTCATGTCCCTGCTCGATTCTAACATTGTCCTGATTTCCCTTCCCACCATAATCCGGAAGCTCGCCGATACCTCCACGATTGACGCACTATGGATAATCATGGGCTACATCATGGTGATCTCAACGATACTTCTCACTATCGGAAGACTAGGAGACATCTTCGGCAGAATCAAGATGTACAAGTTTGGCTTTGCAGTCTTCACCATTGGCTCTGGTTTATGCAGTATTTCATTCAACGGCGCCGCGCTGGTTTTTTTCAGATTGATACAGGGTGTAGGAGCAGCCATGATTTATTCGAATAGTACCGCAATAATCACCGATACTTTCCCACCGTCAGAGAGAGGCCGCGCTCTTGGGATTAACCAGGTAGGAGGAATAGCAGGTTCGGTCATCGGACTTGTCGCAGGTGGAGTGCTAACTTCTGTGCTTGGATGGCCGTCAATCTTTTGGATTAACCTTCCCGTGGGAGCGTTTGCGACGATTTGGGCGCACCTCAGGCTTAAGGAGCTTGGTGTGAAGACAAAAGGTGAGCGGCCCGATGTTATTGGCATGGTCTCGTTTGCATCAGGTCTTGCTCTTGCCCTTCTCGGCTTGGTGTTCGGATCACTATCTGGTTGGGGCTATCTTGATTTGGGGATGATGACAGGTGGTTTTTTGATCATCGTCGCATTTGTCCTTTTAGAGACAAAGATTCGGGCACCAATGATGGACATGGCGCTGTTCAAGATCCGAGAGTTCAGCTCAGGTATATTCGCAAACCTTCTAGCTGCTACATCGCGAGGTGCTGTTTCCTTTGTCCTTGTGTTTTACTTTCAAGGCATACTACTCTTGGACGCATTCAAAGCGGGTGTGATGTTGATTCCGTTCTCAGTCGCATTCGTAGTATTCGGACCGATCAGCGGGTACCTTTCTGACAGGCTCGGGTCAAGGCCATTTGCGACATCTGGTATGGCGATTTCGGCAGCTGCTTTCTTCTGGTTTTCTCTTCTTCCCAAAAATACGCCGTATTGGTTACTTGTGATGCCTATGATCCTCACCGGCATAGGCGGCGGATTGTTTGTCTCGCCGAACGTTGCTTCCATCATGACTTCGGTCCCGGTCAACCGCAGAGGAATAGCTGCGGGAATGTCTTCTACACTATTCAACTCAGGCATGCTACTTAGCTTGGGAATCACTTTCGCAATCTTTGCTACAAGCGTTCCTGATGCAATCCTCCAAGAAATATTCGCAGGACTTCCAGTTCCAGCAGGAGCCATCGACATCCTTCGCTTTGTGGGAGCAATGCATCTTGTGTTTGATTTCATGGCCGTGATTAGCTGTATTGCTGCGGTTTCGGCCTTCTTGAGCGGGTCCCGGCCGAGAACGACCTAAAAAGAATCAGACACCCGCTCCCTTTAAATTCGCGAAAGTCGTATTTGCTGATTATGCACAAGCGATTGATAATTATTGGATCAGGCCCTGCTGGCTATACCGCGGCAATTTACTCCTCGCGAGCCAATCTTGAGCCCCTCATGATAGCTGGAACACAATCCGGCGGCCAGCTTATGATTACGACAGAAGTTGACAATTATCCAGGCTTTCCCGAAGGCATCCAAGGACCGGAACTAATGGAACGATTTCGAAAGCAAGCGGAAAGATTCGGGACGCAGATAGTCGATGCTGACGTCACCTCTGTGGATTTTAGACGTAGTCCATTCACCGTAAGGACAGACAGCGAATCACATACAGCAGACAGCATCATAATTGCAACGGGTGCAAACGCAAGATGGCTAGGTATCGAATCCGAACTGAGATTGCGCGGAAAGGGAGTTTCTGCCTGCGCAACATGCGATGCTTTCTTCTTCAAGAACAAAGATGTCTACGTTGTAGGTGGCGGTGACACAGCAATGGAAGAGTCAACGTTTCTGGCAAAGTTCGCAAAACATGTTACTATAGTGCATCGAAGAGAATCACTTCGAGCTTCAAAGGCTATGCAGGAAAAAGCAATGTCAAACCCGAAAATCTCATTCATTTGGAATGCTGCAGTGATTGATGTTCTAGGCAAGGATCACGTAACAGGTCTTAGACTCAAGAACCTTGTTGATGGGACTGTACGCGAAGTCCCTGCTGATGGGTTGTTCCTTGCTATTGGTCACGACCCTGCAAGCTTTCTGTTCAAGGGCCAGCTCGAAACTGACGATAAGGGCTACATAGTAGTACACGATCACACGAAGTCAAGTGTCGAAGGAGTTTTTGTTGCAGGTGATGTACATGATCCGCGATACAGACAGGCAGTGAGCGCCGCAGGATCAGGATGCGAAGCGGCGCTTGATGCAGAAAAATATCTTGGTGAAAACAAATCAAAGCTCGAAAGCAAACCACTAACGCATTGACAACTTAGTCTTGTTTAAGACAACGCTTAAAACTGTTAAGAGACATTTTACTCTCACCCGACCTAAACGAAGGTGTTGTTTTGACAGCAGAATTCATCAAAATCAAAAAGGAAGAAACTGCATTTATCATGACACTTGATAATCCACCGGTAAATGCGCTGAATCTTAAGATGCATGAAGAGGTATCTCTCGCAATCAAGGAAGGTACTGATGATTCAGAGGTGAGAGGGATCGTTGTTACCGGAGCTGGCAGCAATGCGTTTTGTGCAGGCGCTGACCTGAAAATGATGCAGAACTTGAAACCCGAAGAAGGTGTCAACATTGTGGCGACTGGTCACAAGACCTTCAACGAGATTGAGAATTGCCCAAAGCCAGTAATCGCCGCGGTAAATGGTCTAGCACTCGGCGGTGGATGTGAACTTGCAATGGCTTGCGATCTCCGTTTTGTTTCCGATAGGGCCAGGTTTGGGCAACCTGAAGTTAACCTGGGACTCATACCCGCGTGGGGGGGAACGCAAAGGATGAGTAGATTGGTCGGAAAGGCGAAAGCGAAGGAGCTTATTTTTTCAGGTCAGATTATCAACGCGCAGGAAGCGCTCAGAATTGGTCTGGTAAACAAGATACTTCCGGATGGAGAGGAGCTACGAGCGGCCACCGATTATATCCGAATGCTTACCGCCAAAGTGTCGCCGCTAGCGCTTACGCAAGCAAAGATTGCAATAAACCAAGGATTGCAAAAGGCATCCCTTGCAGAAGGCCTGCAATTCGAAATTGATGCAATAAAAGTGCTTTCACAGAGTCAGGATCTTGCCGAAGGTATTCAAGCCTTCTTTCAAAAGCGCCCCCCAAAGTTTACAGGCAAGTAATGTGTAAATTCCATTGACTCTCAGCGTCAGTGCAAGAGTAACTGATCCCATATACGATTACAAACTGCCGTTAAAGTATCAGCTCTTTAGAGATGCGATGCGCGAATTCCTTCGCACCGAGATTGCAGACACAGTTGAATATTATGACAAGATGGAAGAGTTCCCAGAAGAGAACATCGAGAAATTCGGCAAATATGGATACATGGGAATACCAATACCACTGATGTATGGCGGAGCTGAACTTGGTGAATTCGGTTACGGGATAGCAGTCCAAGAAATTGGTAAGATTTGTTCAAGCCACGGAACGATTGTGGGAGCTCACACCGGATTGTGCTGTGTTCCTATCTGGCTCTTCGGAAATGAGGAACAAAGAAAGAAATATCTGAACGATCTAGCTTCTGGGAAAAAACTCGGCGCTTTTGGCCTTACCGAGCCCGGCGCAGGAAGCGACGCGGCAAACCTAAAGACTATCGCGACGAAAAGCGGCGATCATTATCTCATCAATGGGACAAAGCAATTCATCAGCAACGGGGATCGTGCTGATACTATAGTGGTATTTGCCGCAAACGACATTTCTCTTGGTGCTTATGGTGGCATCACTGCATTCATCGTTGAGAGATCATTTGGCGGCATCATGACTTCAAAATTGGAGAAGAAGATGGGAATTAGAGGGTCCTCGACTGCGCAGATCACTTTTCAGGATTGTTCAGTCCCGAAAGAGAATATTCTCGGCACTCTCGGAGCAGGATTCATAGTTGCCCTAACTGCTCTGGACGGCGGAAGGGCATCCTTGTCAGCTGGCGCGGTCGGCGGCTGCGAGATGGCACTGGAAGCTATGGTAGACCGGGCGAACAACCATCCTAGACTGGCCTCACAACAATCGGTCCAGTGGATGATTGCAGACACTGCAATCGATGCTCATGTCTCTCGCCTTACCAGCTACGCCTCGCTGGAAGAGGTCGCCACATATTTCGAGAGGCTGGCCAGAGGAGAAAAGATTCCGAGAGAGGAACGCGAATCAATCTCCAGACATACGGCCATAGCCAAGGCGTTTTGCTCAGAAGCTGCCAGTCGCTCATTGGAAAGAGCGATTCAAGTGCTAGGCGTCGAGGGATATGCAGAAGGAAGCGGAATAGAGCGAGGTTACAGAGATTCCGTGATCGCAGAGATTTATGAGGGAACAAATGACATTCAGCGACTTGTAATCGCAAGAGATATTCTTAACTTGCAGAATACAATCTAATCCTGATGCACTAGGGCAGTGTTGGTTTCACCAATTCAGATTCTTGTTTACGTGCAGGCCATACCCACGGCCGTTTCGAGTTCCGCCAAGAAATTCGAAGACTTGCAGGATTCTCAGTTTAAAATGACGCATTCGAGCAAGAAAGCACTGTCGTTTGCATCAGCACTTGGAGCGAGTGAAGTTATTGCGATTGGTTATCCTCAGATACTCCGAGATGCAATCATGAGAGGTGCAACTAGATTCAAAGCGGTGCCACTCTGCGAAGATCCATTACAGCAGCTTTCTTTCTTCCCTCAAGAGGCGACGACAGACCACATCATCATCGGCGAGAATCCCGAATGGATTTTCACTGGAGCATCACTTGCTGGTGCTGTGTCTCAGAAAATTGCCAAGCGATTGGTTGTTTGCAACACGTGTGATCCCCTCGACTTGTCTAGCGGGTCAGTCATCCTAGTAAGAGATTCCGGTACAAGTGCAGGGAGCATTAACATTCGCAGAGTAAAGAAGGCGTCAGAAGCAAGTATCTATCCCGAGGGAGTGTTGGGCAGTTCCACACTACTAAGGCAAGAATCAGGCAAGACAGAAGTAGTGAGCGGACAGCCATCCGAAGTGGCATCAGCGCTTTCAAGGAAATTAAGACGACTAACCAGGGAATGAAATGCATGATCGATGCGTTCTGTGAATTTGGTGGAGAGAACGTACTTGGGAAGGCCAGAGAAATGGCAGACTCTATCGGTGACAGAGTGAGAGCAATTGTTTCATCGAGCAGATCTTCCGATCCGCAGAGATTGTTGTATCTCGGTGCCGACGAGGTTCTGAAATGCGATACGAAGGAAACGAGCGACTGGATTGACTTGTTTTCTTCGCTGATATCGAACGAGGCTCAATTGAAATTGGTGATATTCCCTTCAAACGTTGTTTGCAATGCCATAATGGGTGCGATCTATGCAAAGGAAAGCCGCAAGATTTCTCTGTACTACGATGATGCTGATCTCTTGGATTCGAGCAATGTCACAAAATCGCTTGTGGGAACAGGGTTCGCATTTCAGAGTAGCTTTGATGGCAAGGTGAAATTGGTCTCGATCAAGACGTCTTCCCTTTCCCCGCCATTCGAAGATTCCTCAAGATATGGAAAGGTGAGAATTGCTGAATGGAAAAAGGACGACGGATTCAAGTCAGTTCCGCTCAACGTCGAATCGGGAATAGAAACTAGCAAGCTTACCATACTGGTAGGCCCGGATACCAGTAGTGTTGTCTATGACCTTTCAGAAAAGCTTGGAAAGAAGTATATGGCTAGAGTCATGAAATTATCTAGAGAAATCGAGGTCATCTACGGCCCTTGCCTTGCCGTCGGAATAGAGGCAAGAGCTAGAGATCTTCCTAGATTTGAGGGTTACCTTGTGGCAATTAATTCAAAGAGGGCTCCAATAACTGCCATTGCCGACGCGGTTGTACAAAGTCAAGACATCGAGACAATACTGTCGACCATGTAGCTTGTGCAAACATAATAACTCGAAAAATAGATCTTTGGGAGAAGGTCTTTTGTCTTGCTTTGCTTTGTGGGTCTAGGCTTAGATCAATCAGTATCGCTCGTTGCTCTTAAAGTTCTACAGAACTGTGATTATATTTACTATGAAAGCTATACCTCCCCCGTAGTAAACACAAAGATTGAAGACGAAATTGGAAAGAGCGTGGAGAGAGTAAAGAGAAGTTTCGTAGAGGACGGCCACAAGATACTAGAACTAGCGCGATACTCAAATGTGGCCCTTCTTTGTTCCGGCGATCCTCTCGTAGCAACAACGCATCAAGAACTCAGAACTCGCGCTACTGGCAAAGGTATCGAAACGCGGGTGATACACGGTTCTTCGGTACTTACCGCAGTAGTGGGCGAGCTTGGGCTCCATGCATACAACGTTGGAAGAATCGTAACAATGACTCGAGACCCGATGCAGTACACCGCATACAATACCATCTTCAAAAATCTTCTACAGGGACTGCACACCATTGTGTTACTTGAATGGGACGAGGCTAGCGAGTTTTTTCTTTCTCCCGATTCAGCAGTCAAGAGCTTACTAGAAGCTGAGAAGGACATTCGTAATGGCGTGCTTAACAATGATACGCTCATGCTCGTAGCTTCAAGACTGGGCACCGAGAAGGCAGCAATCAGTGCTACGACCTTTGGTGAAATTGACACAGTCGAATTCGGTAAGCCTCCCCACACTCTTATGATTCCGGGGAGGTTACACTTCACAGAGAGGGAAGCTCTTGGTGCACTTTTGAAGAGGAGCGCAGACTCTCTTAGGGACAACTCAGGAGCTCTCGCCGATCTTTCAAACCTGATGGTTACAAAGTACTCGCAAAAAACACTGAACGCACTCGGAAGAGCGAAGAAGGCAGCCACTCTAGCACGTAGGGATTCCAGTTTAGCAGACGTGTTTGAAAATGTCGAGTGCTATACTCAGGATGCAAGACGATTCTTGAACGAGGGTAAAAAGGAGCTTGCTGTGTTGAGCATAGGCTATGCAGAAGGGCTTCTGGATTCGCTGAGATTTACAAAACAATTGGAATTCGAGTGGTAGCGCTAGGCTATCAAGTGCATCAAGAGAAGCGCACCCAGGCCAAGCAATATAGGGATCGGCAATCCGGGAGAGACTTCCTTGTTTCTAAATACGAAGAATGAGAGAAGCAACCCTCCATCCACCACAATCATTACGATCACGAAGGCCATAACGTTGACCAGAATTAGGGCGATTGCTGGTACCATAGTGTAGAACGCAATGTCCGCCATCCCTATCTCAATGTGGGGGAAATTCACCGTCAACAAACCAAACTCTGGCCATTTTGAAAGGCTAAACAGGCCGCTTGGAGGAGCTGTAATCACGGTATCCTTGGATTTATCGCCCACTTGCTTTACAAGCTTCCCCATTCTTCCGTAGTAGATCGCATAAATGTCGAAGACCGCATAAACACCAGGAATGATGTAGTTGAGCGGAGTCTGTAGTAAAATTGGAAAAGAACATCCAAGTTCGAGCGCAACGAAGAAAGCGAAGAAATTGACGATTTTACTCGAGCCAGAAAGCGCGGCGCCTATCGTTGCGAGTGAAAGGATGCTAGCAATCAGATATGGAAGGTTTGTGTTGAGACCCGCGATGAAGGAAAAGAAAAGCAACGTCACGTTGAATATCAGGAAGACGCTGACGCAAACTGAAAAAAGCTTCATCCTTTTTCTGCGGTAAAGAATTGCAAGCAGCGAGATCACGACTACGTTTGCAACTATGAACAATCCGACAAGGATCAGTGATGCATTGATTCCATTTCCAGCGGGATTCTGAAATTGCGGTGTAGAAACGGGCACAGTAATGCTCTGGTTCAGAGAACTCGGAATAATTATGCTCGTTGGAGATGGCGGCGTGGTCGAGTTAACCGCCGCAACGCCTGTTGCAACCCTGAGCAGAGTAAGCAGAGCTACAAGCTGGAAGACCGCTGTTACGGCCAGCAGCATGACTTCGCTCCGTCCGATCGCTTTGGCCATGACGAGTACTATTGAAGGAGTTAAGTTTCGGGCTCTTATTGGTTTTCGATTCCAAGCTAAGAATTCCTAGTTCGTTCTGCCGATAGGTAGAGGAACTACTTTAGCACTACCGTAACAGTTCCGTGCATCCAGCCGGCATGGAACGTGCAGTAGTAATTGTATACTCCAGGAGTTGTGAATGTATAGATGAAGGTCGCACCAGGGTTCAGAATCTGGTTGAAAGACGTGGGATCTCCCGGTCTCGAAGTCACCGTATGCGCGGCTGTGTCGTTGTTTGTCCACTCGACCGTGTTGTTCACAGTCAACACGACAGTGATGTTTTGTGGGGAAAATGTGATCAAAGTTCCCGGATTAGACGAACCAGGAAGTATGCTGACAAACGCCTCAGGTGTTGCGGTTGCGGTCTTTGTGGTCGAGTGAGGGATCAATAGCGCACCGGTAAAAGCTACCGCTATTGTCGAGACCAACAGAAATCCGATTACTATCTTTGCTACATAACCTGGTGAAGGCAAACCGTCCTTGAACAATCCGGCCGGCAGGATAATCAATCCGATGATCATCATGTATCCTGAAATGTTCTCCATCTCTTGGAATGAAGCTTGAGTCGCTGTTGGGTTGCAGGCTGACCCGAAAAGATAGGGATTTCCTCCAGGTGGGTTACAAGGTACACCACCGAAAAAGTACCACGAAAGCTGGCCACCTACGCCGATGAATAGCAAGAACAGGCTAACGTAGAAGAGTGTCTTGTCCATGCTATTTGAACTCCTTTTGTTTCGGCATCGAGTTTGAGCTCAAACCGATTCCACCTTGCCCGAGAGAGGCTCCTTTGCCGAGCATTGTCGAGGTTGATTCGTCTGCACGAATTGATGGCGTTGGGATAGGCGCGGACGAAGGTGCAAGAAGCTCCTCGAGCGATCTTGGGGTCGGGATCGTTGCAACTGTCGGTCCAGTCATAGTCTTCAGAATGTTCCAAATGAATGGTAGTTGTGCAGCCGCCGCGAAGATCGCGAAAAACAGTGCCATATCCAAATACAGCTGGTAACTAAGCGTGACGGTAAAAGGCAGCAAGGCTGGCTGTACGGGTGCGAAAAGTCTTCTTCCGACGCCCAAATATCCCATCGCTGCGAAAGTGAACGCTAGTCCGAATCCACCCACGATAGTCCCCCAAAGATGAATCTCGCCAAGGGTCTTGCTGTACCACTGCTTACCGGAGATTTCTGGGAGTATGTAGTAGAGAACCCCGAATGCAGCAAGAATAATTCCATCGAGACCGTTAAAGTGAAAATGAGACACCACGGCGTAAGTATTGTGCAGGTAGACATCAAACGCAGGATTTGCCTGTTCTGTGCCCATGATGCCTCCG
>DAHVAI010000411.1 GCA_027314685.1 Nitrososphaerota archaeon
TATCGAAGCTCCGACAGTTATGATGATAATAGCTACTATCATGACAAAGTTGTACACTTCGCCTAGACCTGGAATGACGGGGTCGTAAGAAGTCACATCTGAAGCACCAAGCATCGAGTCATTGAAGAGAGGAAGAGCGACGACCTTGTACCATATGTCACTCGTTGACGAGTTAGACGGTTGCTGACTGCTTGATGCATTTAGCAGTTGACTAGCGTTGCTCGCCTGCACCCAGACAGGCGTCATGAGAGGGAAAACAAAGACACTAGAAACAACCAAGACAAGGACAAATGATCGGGAACTACTCCTATGGTAATCGAAGAGCTTGGCAAGGAATTTCTTCGACCGAAAGTATTTCATTTTGTTCTATCCTCACAAGAAAGAAAGGTAGTGGTGGAAGGACAGACTCGCGTCTTTCGACCCACCACTGTCGTTAACCTGACTTAGTATTGGTCTCCCCCGCGCCTTGATCCTTGCTGCTCAATTATAGCCTGGCCCAGTCTGAATCCTATGAAGAGAGCTCCCAAAATTGCTGTTAGAATCAGGATTGCGTTTATCGCGTTCAGGAGTATGGTGGGAAGAGCTGGATCTATAGAAGAGCAAGTCGCTGTCGCACACCAGATATACGAAACTCCGTTTGTAGTACTCGCCGCGATCAGTCCGTAACCGACCGTGGGAAGTAGAGCTGCACTTGCTGCTGTCCCGACCAGAAAGAAAACGAACGAGACTATGAGGGGTAGCAAGAGCAGAATCACCATTTCGAAGGCGTGTCTTGTCACGTTGATTGAAGAGGACATTTTGTCTGCATAACCTCTGATTTAGTTTCGAGTTGCAAGATCTTCTTAAGACCAAGTTTCTAGTTAGACGCTTTTTGAAATCTAGTTGACTGGAGGACCGCTTGCCGCAGTTGAATTTTCTCTCGCATCTTTTGTGAAACTGTGGAATCGCTACTGTTCTGTCAAGATAGACAGGTAAGACGGATGATGAGATAGGTAGCTTTTGAAAAAGAGAAAATATTACTCAAGAGATGATGTTATCTCAGTCCTTTGAATAAGTAGATTATCAGAATGCATAGAAGATGGAACAAAGTGTACTCAAGTAAACTAATGCGCGCAAAATGTCGTTGATTCATTCTTGCCAACTCTAAGATTCTGAGAGAGTAACCAATCCGTTCTTGAAACTGAGCTCAAGGGTCTAGCTATTTTCGAGAGTTTTTCCTTCAAACAAGCTCAAGTCCAGTTACCGGATGAAACGTGGAACAGTGGGAAATTCTTCCAGGGATCACAAGTTACAAGGATTTATTTGGAGAACCGTATCTCGAGCTGGAACCGATATCGAATAACAAACCGGGGAAGAGAATCAAATCTTCGCGGTGTGAAACTCGCTATCTTCAAACGTTTCAAAGAGAAGCACATTGGCATCAACAACGGCGCTCATGATTTTTCTGACTGCCCACTTTCTATAGCCGCTTCAATTTGACCCGCTCCCAGTCTCTTTCCGAGAAACCAAGTCTTTCTTTTTCCTCGCTTGGGTGAGCTTACCATCACGGTATCCTTACTCTCGTCGTATTCGACGATAACAGTGTCGCGCCTGTTAATTCCAGCTCTCCGTCCAACATTGTTTGGAATTGTCACCTGGTAATTTCTGGTTAACTTGCTAGTGGGCATGTTAGGACAATTAGGCTATGTATAATTTAACCGTTGAGCGCATAATAATATCTATTTCTCGAGCCAAGGATAGCTGAATCTCTTCACGGCTCCCCACTCCACGGTTGAATGTTTGGAATTCTTTCATACCATCCCCGGTTTTGTTGCAAACGACATTTTCTCATCATCACTTAACATGTTGTAAAACTGAACTTTTCCTAAAGGAGAAAGGAGCAATCCCTGACCTTGAGAGCATCTCTGGATGAATCTCTGTTCGTCATCTCCCAAGGATAGCTGCGCGGAAAGAAGGTCTGAAGCCGCTTCGTCTTGTCTTAGCACAATCTTTGTAGCGCAGGATTCGATCATGGGGCGACCTATCGAGTTGTCAGAGAAAAAATCCCTTGCGAGCTGGGTCGCCAGAATGAACGCGCAGTTGTAGTGTCGGCCGGTCCTTGCTATCTTGGGAACATATGAAGAGGCAAAGTTCAAAGCGTGAGGAGCGCTGCCCGACGTCGCTGGTGAAATCAGTCTCCAGCCCTCATCCACGACGATCAATTTCTTCATCCTCTCTGGAAGTTGAGAAATGAACTGCCAGGCGTAGGAAAAGGCCAAAAATTGAGCGACATCCTTTGCCCACTCTGGCAAGGAGCTCAAGACAAAGCAGGTTCTTGAGTAGAGTTGAATTGGTTCTCCCTCTAGCAGAAACATGTACGGCCCGAGATCGGCTTTGAGCTGCCTCGCCAGGTCAGGTGGCGAATTTTGTAATAGTTCTTCAAATGAGGTTGATTTTTCGCATGCCAGTTTTAGATCAGTTCTGAGCGTGGGTTCTACTTCCTCATTCATAAGAGTAGAGATGAATTCAGAGATCGCCTTTGTGTCGGGTTTAGCCACATCTTCTTCGAGGAAGATGTTAAATGGATCAAGGCCTGCCTTCTCACTTTGCTTGAAGGTACAAAGCGAGCATCCAGTCTTGAACGCAAATGACGATTCGAATCTTCCATCTGGCCCCGCGCTGTATTCCTTTTTGTCGAGCGCGTCAAAAGTGAAGAGGACCATTTCGGGATTCTCGAAAGCCATTCGCGATACCCACGATTTGATTAGAGTTGACTTGCCCGATCCAGTTGAACCTATCAAGGCGATATTATAGTTCTCCTTCTCGTAGACGTCATAGAGTACAACGTTGTGTGTGAGGAGATTTTCCCCTACGAGAGTTCCCTGAGGGTCGATGAGATCAAGACCCGCGAACGGGAAGAATACTCCGAGAGTTTCTGTAGGAACATAGAACCATCTTCCGGTTGCCCAACTTGGTCCATTTCCGGTGTAAAGAGGCAGCTGTGCGAATGCAGGTGAATCTGTTTCCTCTATAAACGAGCTTAGTGCTTGGCCCAGGAGCCTCTTTTTTTGCACTAGAAGCTCGAGCGATGGTGCGCGAAGGACAAACTTTGTCCTAACTCTGAAGAGTCTTTGCGAGGAGGATGAAAGCTCGTTAGCTATTCGTTCCAGTCTTTCTTTTTGAGAAACGAGATCAGCGCCGACGAGCCAACCCCTAGAACGCCTGTAGGATATTGACTCACCAAGCGCAAAGACACGATCGTTGACCAGTCTCTTTGACCTGATGAGATCCTTTACAGGGTCGATCTCTATTCTCACTTCGTGAGCTACACCATATGCCTGCGAGAGAAAACCCGTTGGTAGCCTTCCACCCAATCTAGTTACATTCGATACCTGTACGAAATTGAGAGCATCGTCTATCATATATTTTGAAAGCGACTTGACTATATTGAGTTCGGGGATTGTGGTGACTTTCTCGTAGCTTGCCCCAATCATAGAAACAGCAGATTCTATGCTTGA
>DAHVAI010000056.1 GCA_027314685.1 Nitrososphaerota archaeon
CCTTTCGAATGGCTCAAAAGAACGGATTTCCTGTTCACTCATAGTAGTATCTTCATTGTCGATTGGTTCGCCTCGTATTATGAAGCGGGTGCCATCAAAAGCTTCCACAAAGCCAATACCAAGAACGAGATATGACCTGTCAACGTTAGGGATACGCTTCTGAATGAAAACACCGATGGGCATTTTGTCATTCATACAGTTGAGCAGAGACCTGTTTGTACTCAGTGAAAGATCTGTCTTGCCGTTCTTGGCTTCAGGCATGTACTCATACGTCCATGAACCATCTGGCAAAACGTCAGGATCCTCATCCCCATACACACCACGAGCTGTCTGCCTGATCCAAAGTGCATAATCAGAGCCACTGGGCTTGTAGATTCCTTTTTGAGTTCTGAAACCTGGTATCACCTCTTGCAATGTCCTGCTCTTGGAAATCGAACCCACAAATTCCCGAATCCGTGATATGGATTCTTCAGCATTCTTATCGTGCTTCTTCCTGATGCCGTCTACCATCAACTATAGATGGAAGATGCGCTTTAAAATGCTGAGCATGGCCCAAGATTCTATCCGAACCACAAACGGACATGAAGTGATGACATTGGATTGGAATTAGAGCAGATTGAGACAAATACGACGCTTTTCCAGCCCTTTGTCGAGATTTGAATCCTCAGTCTTTTGAAGTATTCGTGCCCTTCATCAAGATAAGGGAAGAGCTGGGGAACACTTAATAGGTACCAAGAGGTCAAGAATGCCAACGTCGGAATAATTATCAAAGAGAAACCACATCTTCCTTGGAAAGGAACTGAGGACATAGAATAATTGTCCAATTGGTGTGTGTCTTACAGAGGTCAATTTGAGTATGACGAGAACGACGGTAAATTTCAGTCTGTCTCCTTGTAACATATCATTTGAGGTTAAAGATGATTTTTCGGGTACGGCGATGAATCCTTTTGATACAACGCGTCCGCTTGTTATCGATGGATGTCTTTTGTCATTGGCGGTCCAAGAGGTGATGTCGCCACTATCTGGCGTTGCGTCATATACAGTGGATTATTATCTGAATACGGTGCTCAGAGCCTTTCTCTATCGAGACAACTCGGGTCGTAACTTCCGCTTGCGGGTCGAAAGAGAAAATTGGGATTTGAGACGAGTGCTTGCTGAAGCTTTTGGCATGGCTGCAGGCATATTGCTTGTTAATCGCGACTTTGAGGTAGATTGGAGAACAGTAGTACCGATTTACGAGAGACATATCATCAGACCTCGCCATGCAAGTGTTAGGAGAAGGCCAGACATTATAATGCAGACTAAGAAAGGCACAGCACTTCTGGAATGTAAAGGCACAACAGCCTACGGAGAACCTCGCGATATGCTGGCGAGAGCATATAAACAAGTGAAGAAAACAAGGATAGGAAATAATCGAATGACTTCGCGTTTTCTCTCTTGCGCTCTAGTTCCATTGACTGATGACACTAGGGACCCGATAGTCTGGTGCGGTGACCCAGATCACGAACAAGATGAGAACGATGAATTCTTGATTAACGAGAGTGTGGTGAACAACACTGTTGCTTGGCACTACATTCGCGTAGCGAATATGTCTGGATTGACTGATTTGGGGCGTTTTCTATTAGACAGATGCGTTACAGGAGAGCCAAATAACTCACTTAGAGAGGCTGCACGTGGAGAAATCGAACGAGCTGATAATCAAATTTTCAAAGTAGGAAATAGGGAAGCACTAGGTCGGAAGATCGAGCTCTCCCCCTTATCGACAGATGAGATGACAAATAGTGGTACTGATCGAGTCATCGGCAGTCTAGGACTAGATGTAGAGATAGCTAATGACTTAGTGACGAAGGACCTATCCACAATTTCAAGAGAGGATTCGAAGATACAGACAAGCAGCGAAGGACCAGATATCATTCTTAACGATGGTGCCTGCTTATCCTTGCGGACGCTCAGGCGGTAGGCAAAGATGCCTGCATAGCTTTTAACGAGATGAGTTCAGGGCACGTGCCTGCTGAAGGTTTGTTTGCAGTATCGAGATATACACCTGTATGGAGATGTATTTCGCGTTACTTACAGTGCGAGTGAGAACACTTCTGAATTGAGGAAGATGTGGCACTATTGCCTTCCTAAGAGAACTAGACTTCTTGCGAAGAACCACTTGCAAGGCAACTAACAAGGAACGCTCCTTGCCGCTCTGCTAGCCGACGCAAGACATAATACATTTCCTCTCAAAGGCTCGAACGAGAGATCTGCATGACTTGGCTCAATTCTCTGGTCTCCTACTTCCAAACAGTGGAATCTGCCAGGACTTCTCTACCTTTCCTGAAATGTCAAAGTACACATGCTTGATGTA
>DAHVAI010000429.1 GCA_027314685.1 Nitrososphaerota archaeon
AACTCGACAATCACCATTCCGTGCGCCCAGATTGGACAGCTGGCAGTCATGAACGAGACTATGATGTTGATGCCTTCCCTCTTTGCAAATTCGAATGGCACTTACACAATCGTCGGCGGAGACGAATGGGGTCAGACGGTAGTCATGCATTTCCAAGTCAGTCACTTCTTCGCTCCATCTTTGAACGGTACTTGCCTGAAAGAAATGCCTGCAAACGCGATGATAGAGAACTTCCAGAATTCAACCTTCACAGGATACAACGTTTCTATGCCTGCGGGGTCAATCTCTTACTTCCCTCTGGGTGGTTGCCCCTCGCCTGTTTCTCCAAAGCTTTTCACCGTTGCCGCACAAATCGAGGCACTGCCAAAGTTCATCGCGGCTGAGGGAAGTTACACTTACGTTGTGGATCCCATTGGCAGCTTGAACGCGGGAGGCACTACATTCACTTCAGGAAAACCTGCTTCGTCCTTCACGGTTGTGCAGTTCGGGTACTACAGCAACCAGAGAATATATCCATGCGGCGGAACTTACTGGACTCTGTTGGAACTCGGAAGAATTCAGGTTGACCTACACATCAATCCAGATGGCAGCTACAACTAATCAGACGTTACAATCATATCGCCCTTCTCTACAAGCGGAGTGCAGATGTTCTCATGCACTAGTCAGGCGACATCTGTTCCGACATAGACGCAGCAGGTAACGAATTCAACGGAGACATGCACTGTTGCAGCAACCTTGAGCCAGACATCAACAACCGAAACGGTCCAATAGTCCAAATCTTCTATCTGAAATCCTTTCTTTTTCAAGTTGTGTGAATGGACCTTGTAGTGCTTTCACCTCTGGACGATTAGCATATTCTTCGTCTTCGAGAAAATCATTTGGGAAAGTGAATTTCACTCCGTGGAGTTTTGCAAGAACGCATTCAAGGTAGTATTTAGCTTGGTTTTGATAGTCGGGTTTCTTCTCAATGCCTTCGGTAGAAGAAAGCGCTTCACTCAAGCTCCCGTAGAAAGAGGCGCCTGGCGACCATGAGAAGACGCACTGAGTTTTCACTTTATCTACAACCAATGTGGCAGGAACTGGAAGCCAGTATTTGTCTAGCTCCTCTCGTTCTTCGAATCTAACGAGCGTCCCATTTCTCAGCCTCTTACGCCACAAGGAAACAATTTCATTTTCCGCCTGTAGATCAGAATCCAGAAAACTACGCAGCTTCTCCGCCACTGTCCCTTCAGTCAGATTGTCCAATTCAGAAGTAAAAACGTCCCAACATTCTTTCGGCCATCCATCTCCAAAGCAAACACTTCCATTGTAAGAACGAATCAAGTCTTTCTGATATACCCAATGAAGTATACACTGGATTCCATCACCTGGCTCTTCGTCAGGTTGTACGGCTATAACCTTGATCTTGGGCGAAGTAAAATTGGTAGTGAATCTATTGTAGGCGCCATTCCATTTACCAAAATAGCGACGTAATGCCACATCCGAATCAGCTGTTATTATTGCCAGTTGAGATTTTATTGCAGGAGTAAACTCATTGCCGGGCCGTAAGATGCCAGCCCAGCTCATCCTGCTTCCATGCGCTATCATGGGTTCCAAGCTAGTTCCTCTATCTTTTTGGGAGTTCATTGTTCTTCAGTGGACCTAATTCTCAAAGAGTCTTATCCTTCGTGAATATTCTTTGGGGAAACATTTCCTGTTTCCTAATTTTTTCCCGCACTCGCTCGCGTTTTCGTTACGTCACACCTTGGAGCAAAAGTCATTCACGATCAGGATA
>DAHVAI010000433.1 GCA_027314685.1 Nitrososphaerota archaeon
TTTGCGGTGATAAAGGGGCAGGAGCAAAACTCGCGTTGGGGATCCAACATGCCAATGGAGAGCTAATCGCACCGCTGGATGATGATGACTTGTGGGAACCAGAACGCCTTGAGAGAATCCACTGGGTGATGGCCCGAAATCAATCAATCGTCTACTATCACAATAGCTCGTTAGTGATTGATGAGAGTGGACGAATCATGACCAATGTGGAGGGTGAAATTGTCCCGAACAGGTTGATTGAGTTCTCAGGGGATGCCAGCCTGCGTTCTATACGCAAAATGCAGTCAATGAGGGCTGATTGGAATTCAAGTTCAATCGTATTCAGAAAAAACATTGTAGTAAGTAATGTTGAACTCCTACGAAGGATCGAGCGATCGCCTGAGGCTTTGTTTTTCTATAGTGCACTTTTACCAAGAGCAACAATTGCGGTTGATTCATCTGCGCTAACGAGGTATAGGGTTCACAAAAGCAATACTTCGACTCACAAACTCGGCAAATCGTGGGAGAACAAAAGAGTCGTGGAGAACTTCAAGCATCATTTGAAGGATGGAATTCTGATAGAAGCAAAAGCCAACGAAGATTGTTATGGGGGGAAATCAAGACTTAAAGCGGCAAGGAGAAACATGCTTGACGACCGAATACATTTACGCATCATAGATGACAAAGAGGGTCTAGGAACAATAGCCAGAGATATCTTGAGATATCTCGCCGTTGTCAAGACTGCCATTTCATTCTATGATTTGGCTTTGCTTACTCTAGGGATGACTGCCGTAATTAATCAGAATTTGGCTAGGAGCATCTATTTTTCAAATTTCATAACCTAGACCAGTCTCTTTGCCTGTGATCGACGAGAGGGAGCTAAGCAGGGAGTGTGATATAATGGCCTGCAAAACTGTAACCGGTTCAAGAGAGAAGGCAAATACTATATCGGTTCATGTGTGAATCCAATCATAAATTGTGATGTGCTGAGGGGTCCATTTTCAAGATGATTTCTAATACGTCGTCTTCGATAAAGTGGCGCTCAGGCCATATTGGATATGCACGAAAAAGTCGACATCTATGTCCCATGCTAAAATTGCGGCCCATTTCTAAGCAAAGTACTCGCTTCGTTGACTAATCAGACAGTAGGATTTGAGAACATTGTTGTGGTAGACGATGGCAGCCCAGTCCCGGCAAAAGACATAGCGAGTGAATTTGGAGCGAAATACGTTCTCCATGAGACGAATCTTGGCCAAGATCAAGCGAGGAATTCCGGGTTCAGACACTGTACCAATAGCCTTGTTGCGTCTGTAGATGCAGATTGTGTGTTATCCGAATCGTGGCTGGAGACACTACTGCCACATTTTGAAAAGAATGATATTGCCATTGTGTCAGGAAGATTAATTGAGACTAAGACTGAAAAAATAGCGGACAAATGGAGATGCCTCCATATGAAGCAAGATTGGGGTCTGACCATGGTGAATGACCCCGATCGGATTTTCGGGAATAATGCCATAATCAGGAGAAACGTTCTTTTCGAAGTTGGCCTATACGAAAGCAAATACAGAACCAATGGAGAAGATATGTACATTTCACAAAAAGTGAAAGAGCGTCGATTGAGGACGGTCTACGATCCAAGAGCCTTAGCATATCACTTGCGTTGCGATGACCTACGATCTGTATCTACTTCATTTTGGAGATGGAAAAGCTGCGATGATGATCTAAGCAGGCTTACCAATAGAATTAAAAGTGCCGCCCAGGATGTCTTTTATGCATTTAGGTTCTTGCGTTCAGACTTAAGAGCTAGAAATTACTGGGCCGTGAAATTACTCCCGTTGTTCCTAGTGAACTGGTGGGCTCTGAGTCTTGGAGCGGACAATAAGTGGAAGAAACTGACTGAGTTTCTTTTTGAATCCTTTGATCCGGAGTCCCGGGACAAAAGCAAATTCGAGTGAATTGTATTTCGCAGTGAGCCATCCATAGCTATCACTAATTAGCGCAAGATTTGTATTATCAGGTGCGTGTGAACTCAGATGCCGGCTAATCTGTGAGCAGGATCGGCATAGTAGTTCAGTTGGTCTCTCACAATATCATCTAGTTTGCGTTTTGGGTCGAAACCAAGTTCTCTCGCTTTCGAAGAGTCACCAAGCAATATTGGCACATCGGTTGGTCTAAATCTAGTGGGATCGAATTCCACCCTTACAGCGCCCTGACTGGTGTCAATTTCAAGGCCCCCGTCGGAGATATCGAAATCCAGTTCGCCTTCGAGCATCTCTTTTTCTATCTTCATTCCATGCCACTTCTTACCGAACATCTTGATCTCGGTCTTTTCGGTTGGATCCTTCACCTTTTTCTCGGAATGCAAAGCGCTTAAGTTGTTCACATTCAAACCACTTGCGATCAGGCAAGTCAACAGATAACCCAAGACAGAATTGGTCCTCTCAGAGCTGAGATTGTATACCTCACCAGATTCTCCGCTACCAGCCAACAACCTATATCCATCGACCATATCATCTACGTGAGTCCAATCCCTGAATGCTGACATATTACCTATCTTGAAGTTCTTGTTGTTGTTGAAAACCATTGTCGAAACCTGTCTGGCTAGCGTAGAAGTCACAAAATATGAACCTCTTCTTGCGCCTTCATGGTTAAAACCCCTGGAAACTACGTTCCTTAAGCCATATGAGTGTGAATATTCGAGCGTCATGAGTTCACCAAAGACCTTAGTGACAGCGTAAGGCGACATCGGGCGCAAAGGGTTTGTTTCTTTAATAGGCAGCTCTGGAATTCGCTCTGGCTGAGGAAATAGCTTTCCTTTCTTAGCTTCGAAACGACTCTTCTGTTTTTCATCGAGAACAACAAAGCCGTACTCTTCGCTGGATCCAGCAAACACCAAACGTGTCCCGTTCATTGATTTGAGACGCATAGCCTCCAGCAAGTTTGCGGTTCCAGTGGCATTGGCAGTCATGCACTCAAGAGGGTTGCTGAATGAGCGCTGAACAAAACTCTGTGCTGCAAGATGGAACACAATATCAGGTTGTGCGACATCAAATGCCATGAGCAATGAAGTGAGATCCTCCACGTTGCCTTCCAGTTTCTTCACTTGATGCTCAATGCCCACTTCTCTAAGCCCACGAGAAACGTCACCATCCGCCCTTCTCCTGACAAGTCCATATACCTCAACGTCCTCGTCCACGTATGATTTTGCGAGATGGGGTCCCACAAAACCAGTGACACCCGTAACTAGAACTCTATTGACTTTCACCATTGCTGTCACACATTTCTGTTTGGTCAATATTCAATCTACCCTTTAAAATAGTAAGCTCAAATTGTTCTCTCGAACATTAAACACATCAATTTCTCATTACGCATTGCGAAGTGCAAGTCACCAATTTAATTTTCAGGATTATCATCTATTTCTCTGAGTCACTTGACGCCAAGTCCCCCCCTTGTGGTCGGCCGAACAATGCGTATACGATATGATGAAGACTCGTCATATTCTGAAATCAGTGGTCCAAGCTCTATTGTCTTCCTTCGGGTAGAATAACCTGTTCTAAGGTGTAAGTTTGATCCGCCGAATGCTGAAATAATGACTTCCGATGCAGCGCTGCCCTGAGCATACAACTGTATTAACAGTTGTGAAAGAGCGGATTGCTTTTAAAGAGCTACAATCGCTTCGAGATTTTCTTCAGTCACTATATTACAACCTCATTTGATTTGAGATTACCACCTTGAAATCGAAATACCTTGATGAGCCAGTTTGAATTGATGATTGAATAGAAACAAGTTGGTTCCTATCCCATATGACAAATGTCGGAGAAGTTGACCCCTGACCCAATCTCGGAAGGCAATGATTTGCTTTGGTGATTAGTATCGTTGGACCAAAGGGGACACGAGAAGCAGTACTCACTTTAGTTCACTGTAGCTGAGTGAGTAAGCCCAATCAAGTTACTGAATGGTCCCTTGAGGCGGCGTCGCAGGGGCGAACTTTCTCATACCCCTGTCGAAGAGCATGCCCATGAGATAACCAAATAGTAGCGAAATTACCAGACCTGCCCCGACTTCAGCCAAATAAAAGGTGGTGCCGTATGCCGACAGGTTCGACAAGCCGCCAAGGACAGACAGAATCAGCCACATTATTATCCCGAATATCAGTCCCTTTATTACACCGGTCTTGCCGGGGATATGGTTCTCGACCGCGCCGAAAATCAGGCCAAGTATCAGGCCAAGGATAATTCCGCCAAATATGGCCGCAACGACAACAACAACGATAGCCAGATTGTAAATGGTATCAACACTTATCGTTGATCCCGTTGGCAGTCTAGAGGTTATCGTATTTATGATTGTGTTCTTGAGTGTAAAAAGAATCACAGACGCCACGATTGCATCTAGTATGCCGTAAACCACTCCCGCGATTACTCCAGCTTTCGCACCTTCTCCCACTTTTCCTATCTTAAGACCCCCCCACCGGTCGCCTCAAAATAGTTCCCTTCTTATTTAACTATCTACCGAGTCTT
>DAHVAI010000440.1 GCA_027314685.1 Nitrososphaerota archaeon
GTTGCGGCAATATTGGATGGAAAGCAATCAAAAAAATGAACAGATTGTTAGACTACGCTCGAAGAAAAAATTTGCCCGTGATTTATACAATCGGACAAGAGGAGAACAATCAAAAGTCATTATGGGCTGAAAAACAGCCAAATGTACTCTATAAACCTCAGAAAGCTATGCAAAGTGTCAATAGCATTCCCAAGATAATCCAGCCAGAAAAGAACGAATTAGTAATACGAAAGTCAATGCCATCTGCATTCTTCGGCACAACACTGCTCAGCCATCTGATTGCTTCCAAAATAGACACGCTCATAGTCACAGGTTGCACTACTTCTGGATGCGTAAGAGCTACCGTGGTTGACGCTTTCTCGTACAACTATCCCGTGATGGTGGTGGAAGAGTGTACTTTTGACAGGGGAAGAATTCCACACGTCATCAACCTCTTTGATATGGATCAGAAGTACGCAAACGTAGTCTCGTTTGAAGAAGCAGTGGATTACATGGAATCGGCGACAGAAAGGAATGGAAAGAAAAGTGCGCTTTAGTTTGGATAAGCAGAGATTTTTTCGTAACAAAATTGACACGAATAGCCCCAAGGACCAGACTTCGTAATGGATTTCCTCAAGCGAAGAATTATTACAGCAATAGCAGCCTTCATAGTTGTACTAAACCTGGATTTCATCATCCCAAGATTGGTTCCTGGGTCGGCTGCAGAGATATTTGCATCAGGTACGAAGCTTCCTGCCGTTGCAGTAAAGTTGATCTCTGAGAGACTCGGATTAGGTCAACCGCTTTATGTTCAATATTATCTATATTTGAAAGGGATTTTCACAAACTGGCCACCTTACTTTGGTTTTTCATATCAATATTATCCGACCTCGGTCTCGTCACTCATTGCAGCTAGACTACCGTGGACATTATTGCTGATTTCGTCAAGTATGCTCCTCTCAGTAGTGATTGGATATTTTCTAGCTGGAATAACATCGCTGAGACGAGGTGGAAAGGGAGAGTTCGCGGCTCTGTATAGCTCAATCCTCTTTTGGGCGACACCAGCATTTTGGATTGGAATGATTCTGCTGTGGGTATTTGCTGTTTGGCTTCATTGGTTGCCACCCTTCGGCAATGTAACCGTAGGCACTACTACTACGCTAGGTTACGCTTCATCAATCGTGACTCACGCAATACTTCCAGTTATTACACTAACAGCAGTTGTTTTCGGGCAAAACTACATTCTTTTGCGGGGTTCAACCCAAGCGGTGCTAAAGAGCGACTACGTGATGGCTGCACAGGCCCGCGGGCTAAAAGGGCGGACGGTAGCCTTTGCATACATACTTAGGAATTCTCTACTCCCAGTTGTATCACTACTGGGTTACTCAATCGCATCATTAGTCAGTTCAGTCGTTCTTGTGGAAGCTGTTTTTGGCTACGCTGGATTGGGAGATCTCATCGTGGATGCTGTCGTTAACCGCGACTATCCTGTTCTTGAAGGCTCCTTCTTTTACATCACGCTAATGGTGATTATCGGTGCCGTAATTGGAGATCTTCTTGCGAGACGCCTTGATCCTAGACTTAGGTGACCCATTTGCCATCCAGAAAATCATTGTTATCACAGTTCCTAGTTCCTTTCGAAAGAAGATCTGCCAAGGTGGGAGCTGCCATACTTGTAGTGTTTTTCATCTTAATCTTGATTGGCCCTTTTCTAGTACCCTATTCGCCTAACGTTGCTAGCGGGAAGGCGAATGCACCGCCGAGCTTAGATCATCCTTTCGGTACTGATTTTCTTGGTAAAGATGTTCTTAGTGAGGTGATATACGGCGCATATCCGTCGATGTTAGTTGGAATAGCAGCCGCACTAGGTGCGACACTTGTCGGACTAATTGCTGGTGTTATGGCGGGCTACTTCAATCGCCTTGAAGGTTGGCTCACAGGAACAACTGACATCGTCATGACCTTCCCCCCAATCCCATTCATGGTCTTGCTCGGATCCATCTACTATCCTAGTCAAGCTCTGATAGTGCTAATCCTCGTAGTCGTCCTTTGGCCACCAATCGCACGATCGATAAGATCTCAGATAATGACAGTCAAGAAACTCCCCTACGTAGACGCTGCTAGAACAAGTGGGATGAAGGACCGACAAATCATAATGGGAATCATGCTGCCTGAAGTAACAGCCATCGCAGTCGCTTACTTCGTTCTCGTAGTTGCTGCAGCTATAGTGTTGGTGGCTGCGCTGGAGTTCATAGGCGTTGGCAATCCGGATGTGGTAAGCTGGGGAAGCATGCTCTACTGGGCGCAGTCATTTGCATTTTATAACGGGGATTGGTGGTGGATACTCGCACCAGGTGTTTCTATAACTCTTGTCGCAACTGGATTTGCTCTCATCGGTTTCTCGATCGAGGAAGTCATGAATCCGAGGTTGATATCCTAATTGGAAAGTTTACTTGAAGTCACAGGTCTAAGCGTTCAGTATTCTACGAAGCAGCGAAACGTCACGGCAGTTGACAACGCAAACTTCGAGGTGCCGTCATCTGGCTACACTATAGGCTTAGTGGGAGAATCTGGAAGTGGAAAGACAACATTGGGTATGAGCATCCTCAACCTAATTGACGCACCGGGGAGAATAGCATCTGGAAAGATCAGCTATCAGGGCAGAGACGTCTTATCAATGTCGCCAAAAGAGCTAAGATCGTATCGTTGGCAAGAGGTTTCAGTAATCTTTCAATCTGCCATGAACGCACTAAACCCGGTCAAGACGATATCCTCTCACATAACCGAGGTTTTGAGAGAGCATACCAATGTATCTGCAAGAGAGGCCGATGAACGGGCTACCAAGTTGCTGTCTGATGTTGGAATCAAACCCTCTCGAAAGGACGATTTCCCACATGAATTAAGTGGCGGCATGAAACAACGTGTCGTCATAGCTATGGCGCTCGCGCTTGCTCCTAAATTGTTGATCGCCGACGAACCAACATCAGCGCTAGATGTAGTTGTTCAAAAGGAAATTCTTTCATTAATCAAACGAAGGATTAAGAAAGAAAATCTCTCACTGATATTCATAACTCACGAGATATCCATTCTTCCTGGTGTTGTGGAAAACATTGCCGTAATGTACCAGGGTGAGATAGTCGAGCGAGGACCTATTGAAAAGGTCCTTTCTGAACCCTTGCATCCATACACAGAGATGCTTCTCGATTCATTGTTGACGTTAGATTCTGAGAAGAGCAGACTCTTTGAGTCAGTTGAAGCAATGGCCGCTGTTCATATTGGAGGTTGCAAATACGCTAATGCTTGCAGGTATGCCTTTGAGAGATGCAAAATAGAGAAACCGGAACTGAAAGTATCACAGAAAGGGAGGCTTGTAGCATGTCACAAATACAATTGAAGAGTAACCTTTGTGGAAACTTACTGTCGTAAACTGGAATTTTTCGCAAAGGTGGGCAGATGAAAAGCAACGAAGACACTGACAAAGTGAGAACTTTGTTGGAGGTAAGAGATCTCAGCGTTAGTTTCACCAAGAAACAAGGAATGATTAGGAAAAAGTCCTCGGTAGTCAATGCAGTTGACAAGGTCTCATTCGAGATCAAAGAATCTGAAATTTTCTCATTGGTGGGAGAAAGCGGCTCTGGAAAAACTACGATAGCAAAGTGTATCTTGAAACTTGTCTATCCAACCTCGGGCTCGTTGATGTACCAAGGAGGCGACATTTCTGGTCTAAGCCACGAAAGCTTGGTCAGATACAGGCGAGATGTTCAGATGATATACCAAGACCCGTTCGAATCGCTGAACCCGAGGCAAGACGTCTTCACAATCATATCTACACCCGTGAAGTTACTTCTGGAAGAAAGAGATCCTGAAAGAGTACGGGACATCGTTGACAAACTCTTGGCTGATGTAGGTCTCAGAGAGGATGTCTCCTCTAGGTTCCCACACCAGCTTAGCGGTGGGCAGCGCCAAAGAGTGAACATTGCCAGAGCTCTTGCGACCAATCCAAAGCTACTCGTAGCTGACGAACCCATCACGATGCTAGATGCATCGCAAAGATTAGGCGTGCTATCGTTGCTTACGAGACTAAAGAAACAGAGAGGGATGACTATCTTACTGATTACGCATGACTTAGCTAGTGCCAAGATAATGAGCGACCGGATGGCCGTTATGTATTCGGGAAGGCTCATGGAAATAGGAGAATCGGGGAGAGTCCTCACGCAGCCACTACATCCATACACTGAGCTAATTCTGTCTTCCACACCTTCTCGTAGGTTTTCTACAGATCTACCGGAGCGAACCGGCGCTTTCTCTGGTGAGGAGGAGGTAATAACAGCAGGTTGCAGGTTTGCATCACGGTGCAAATACGCGACTGATCTATGCAGGCAAACGGAACCGGACCTGGTCGAGCGATCCATACGCCACTATGCATCTTGCCATTTCCCGTTAAATTCTGCTAGTGCAGACGTGGTCACAAGCGCGCAGTGAATCATGTACCATTTTAAATTTGAGCACAATTTGTGCTACGCTTTCCAAGATATGCATTGGAAACTAATCGGATAGTTCTGAAGACTTGAGTCAAAAGTAGTGTGTTTGTATCCGATTACCCCACATTCAAAACCAGAAGCTAAAAATATGGGACTAGCTGTGGTATCAGCGACTTGCCCCGTAAATTGTTCCATCGCGCGAAATTACTTACTTTTCTGATAGTAGCCGTCCTAGTACTTTCTGGATTTTTAGCTCGTGTTCCTTTCTCTGCTGTCAGCGCCAGTAGCAACAGCAGCGCGTGTACTCCTCAGAATACACTCAAGATGACCATGGTCGTGCCGCCCACGAGCATTAACCCTAATACTCTTGCAACCGGGACTTCAGGCGGTTACTTTATCGGCGAAGAGTATTATGGCTCTCCAGTACCCTTTCCGAATGGAACGCTTGACTACGGACTGTCTATATTTGATTGGATTCATCACAACAACAACTACACGGTCTGGTCCTTCAACGTAAAGCCTGGTCTTGTTTGGTCCGACGGACAGAGTGTAAATGCTTCTGATGTCTTGACGACATTCGGCCCGACATACGGCTTCAACGCTACCTACGACTATCTTGGTATGGGAACTGAGGTACAGCGAGAATACGCGTACAACAGCAGCGAGGCCGTCTTTGTCCTAAACGTTTCTGATGCTCACTGGCCAGACAAATTCAATTGGGATCTTTACACTCCAGTTTTCCCCGCGTCACTGATCAATTCTCAGGGACCCGCATTCTCCAATCTTGGAACTAACACTGTCGTCGGCCCATTCTACATCAGCAACTATTCTGCTGGCCAAACTCAGATGGTTATGTTGAGAAATCCCTATTTCAATCCACAACCTGCTGCCTGCCAAATTGACGTCAACTTTGTCGAGTCGCTTGCGCTTACAACCGCCGGAATCGAGTCGGGAGCTGTTGACCTGGCGCCCATTGAACCATCGAACGCACAAGCGGTGATGTCTTCAAACACTAA
>DAHVAI010000058.1 GCA_027314685.1 Nitrososphaerota archaeon
CCTTTCCGGAAATGCCGGTAACCTTGCCCACGTTTTCAGTCGTCAGATCTCCCATGGTTGAAGCGGCCTGCAACATATTCAATGCATGCCTCATGTCGCCTTCCGTCACTTGGAATATCGTCGCCAGCGCTGCCTTTTGGAATTTTAGCCCTTCTTTCTTGCATATCGACTCCAAGTAAGCAACGACGTCTGCTTCGGATAATCTGGAGAACCTGAAGACTGCGCACCTGCTCTGGATTGGCTCGATGATATTCGAGCTGTAGTTTGCCGTAAGAATAAACCGAGTAGTTCTGGAGCTCTCTTCCATAATCCTCCTAAGTGCCGTTTGCGCATCGTTGGTCATTGCATCAGATTCGTCCAGAAGCACGATTCTGAATGGAATGTTTTCCCTTCGATCAGCGTAGCTGGAGAAATTCTTTATCCTGACTCTGACGGTGTCGATACCTCTCTCGTTCGAAGCATTGAGCTCAAGAGTATAATCTTTCCAGCTTTCGCCCATGATTTCTCTCGCAACGCAAAGGGCCACGGTGGTCTTACCTGTCCCGGGAGGCCCGGCAAAGAGCATGTGTGGCATCTCTTGCGGCTTTCGCACTATAGACTGGAGCCGTCCCACAATCTCAGATTGGTCTATTACTTCAGAGAGACCGAATGGGCGATACTTCTCAACCCACATCAACTGATCGGCGCGTTCCTCTGCCGACTCATCAATCAGTCTCTTACTCAAAGCATCCCACTCTCAGAAATGCGAAAAATTCCATTCAAACTCCTTCCTAACGAGCGGATAAGGTTTTGGAGAGTCAAGAGTCGGGTTCGGCTCACACTGGCTGGAATGTGTTTTCTAAGGGTATCTTTCTCGCCTCATACCCGGTACATAGCATCCGGACGGACCGACATCATGAGAAAAGGATACGTACGAGTTATAATGTGGTTTCTCACCCTGATGTATTGCTGATGTCTTCGCAACCTGTCCTCCAGTCAATTCGCGACAGAGAGTTCTCATATCTCCTATCGAATACTAGGATCAGGGTCAAGCACAAGACTCCGAAGACAGATATTGGGAGCATTCACTTGGAGCCGATGAATGAGGGTGATGCCGTTGACCTGCCGCGCTGGATCGCTGAAGTTTTGATCGGGCTGGACATTTGCGAAAGTCAGGAAGAAAGTTTCGCTTCCGAAGTATTCAAAGCAGTAACCAGAGAAAAGATCGCAGGCGCTGATCAACTTTCAACGCTGCGTCCGGATTTCTACCTAAAGATAAGACGACACTTGACTTTCGCAGGTGATTCAAACAAAGTTAGGGCGACATCTATCCCTGAAATTGAAAAAACACGAACTCTGATTTACGATTTGATGGCTCTCAGGCTACGAAAGATTCTGAGCATCGCCGCCTCGCTCTCGCCTCCCACTGACCTTCGAAGTAAGCTCACTCCAGAGGAATACCAAATCTTCGATTCTGTTTATTCGCTCCTTCAGTCGTGGCGATCTGTTACAATGGACGGAAAGTAAAATCTTGGAATACAGCGAGTCGGCAGTCCAAGACAAGCTTGGTCAATTCCTTGGGGGATTCCAGGACGAGCGAAACGAGCTCAAGTACAGAATCCAAAT
>DAHVAI010000451.1 GCA_027314685.1 Nitrososphaerota archaeon
ACTGGTATTTTCTTTGGAGCTGACGCAATATCGACCGAATTTCAAAACAAAACTGGGTATTATTTGCTGCCGAATCCAGTAAGGAGGTCTTCTGTCTTTATCGGTAAATGGATCGCCGCTTTCTTGGCATCCGCTATCACAATTGGTGTCTATGCAGCAATCACGATCGCTGACGGGGCAATCTACTTCGGAGCAAATATTCCTTATCAGTTTGGTGAATCGTTCGTATTCGCTCTCATCTACATTTTCCCTATTTTAGGAGTCGCATTCTTGATAAGCTCCACGCTCAAGAACAATTCTTACTCTATTCTTTTAACAGCCATCTTGCTTTTGTTTGGGTTTAATTACATCACTCCTCTGATAAGCACTTTGTCCAGTTCCGAACCTTGGTACATTCTGACTTATGGTGCTGGGATAATAACAAATGTTCTCTCTCCTTCCGGTTATCCTCCTCACGAGGTTGTAACAGCTGTATCTACCTCTTACAAGGCAACCATTCCAGAAGGCCTCTTGATCATGCTAGCATACTTCGTAGTGACCACGATTTTAGGACTAGTACTGTTCGAAAAGAAGGATTTTAATTGAGATGTTAGGAACAAGCAAGGTGCAAGTAGT
Source organism: Nitrososphaerota archaeon (assembly GCA_027314685.1). The sequence continues at coordinate 616 of DAHVAI010000451.1, forward strand.
TTGCAGAACTTCAAATGTCAGCGCTGCGAATTTCAAAAACGAATTTTTGAAAGTCTGAACCAAGCGAAGTTGGTTGGCGCAGGTGCAACCTCTGAAGGCTCGAAGCAGTATAAGAATCAGCGTAGATATACTTAGAGCAATAATTGAAATTGGACTAGCCAAGCCCACGCGAATCCTCCAATAGATCAATCTTCCCCATGACCATTTGGTGAGGTATTTATCGAAGAAAACGATGGAAATGAATACAGGTACTAGATACTCACTGGCTCTGGAATCAAGTTTTGGAGGAAATGGAACGGAAAAGAAAGTCATATGTCAGAATTCTGATTGTACCTCTAGCGAGACATTTGTGGCAGCGGCTGCCACCAAAGTTATTGACGGTCCCGATGAGTGTAGGAAAATATTGCGATTCATTTTCGGCGAGAACGCTAAGTGAAAAACTTGTAGTGAATGCATTTTTGCCGCATTCGTATTCTAATAGAAATTACTTCAAAAATTGTTCTAGGGAGTAATATGATCACATTTGGGATTAGACATGTGTCAGTTTTTGGCCCTTCAAGATCCAAATACATCTATACCATGTTTATTTCAAAGTCCATAGATTAAGACGATTCCATAGGAGAATTCCGATATTAACTCCAATCAGGTGAAAAAGCTACAGTGTATTAACTGGCGATTTGCCCATCTTGATACGCACTAACATCACCACGACTATTATGATTGCAGTAAGCCCGATAATTAAGACAGCTCTTTCATCAATTGGCAGTGTCATTTGTTAGTCTAGACCAACGGTAAGTAACCTACGTTTAAATAAAGCTCTAAAGGTACAAATTTTGTACCTTTCAGATTCCATTTAAGGCGAATTTGTGCATGGCAATATGAAGAAACTGCTCCAATTAGTAAGCGGAAATATCGAGTTATGAGGAAAAATTAGGATGATTAATTCTGAGAACCTCACTAAGAGGTTTGGTAATCTGACGGCTGTTGATTCCGTTACATTCCATGTTGACGAAGGAGAAGTATTTGGATTCCTTGGTCCGAACGGCGCGGGAAAGACAACTACTGTCAGGATGCTGTGCTGTTTAATATCAAAAACTAGTGGAGTCGCAAAGATATCAGATTACGAAGTAGGCAACGAAGCTGATTCTCTGAAGATAAGAAAGATTATCGGAGTGGTACCTGATAACGTAGGACTCTACGAGGAGCTCAGCGCCTACAAAAATCTCGACTTTTACGGGAAGCTCTACGACTGCCCTGAAACGCAAAGAAGGGATAACATCCAGCGCTTCTTAACCATGCTGGGCCTCTGGGAAAAGAAGGACGTTGCTGCGGGCTCTTTTTCGAAGGGAATGAAGCAGAAACTGGCAATTGCCAGAGCTCTCATCCATGATCCGAAAATTCTGTTCATGGACGAGCCTACAGCGAACTTGGACCCTGAATCAGCCAAGACAGTTAGAGATTTCATCTTGAACTTAAAGAAGGAGAATAGGACTATCTTTCTGAACACGCACAACCTTGACGAGGCTCAGAGAATCTGCGATAGAATTGCAATACTCAATACAAAATTGATGGCAATCGGTACTCCAGAAGAATTAGAGCACTCTGTTAGTGGAAGGAAAACAGTGATTCAACTGGAACAGGTAAACGATGCGATTCTAACCGCTTTGAAAAAGCTTCCAATCGGCAACGTAGCCGTTGAAGGTAACACTCTGAAAGTCGACGTAACAAACCCAGAAAAGGAAAACATTGCAATCTCTGACGCGATATTTAAGGCTGGAGGACATATTCAATCATTAAATGTTGTAGGTTCGAATCTGGAAGACGCTTATCTGAAACTTGTCAAAGAAAAGAAGAGACAATGAGGCTTTCAAAAGCTTGGATAGTCGCATCCAAAGACTTTGCAGTGTTCAGAAAAAAGAAGAATATCATCTTCACTATGATTTACGTCCCGTTCTTTATTGCAGTCGGGCTTCCGACGGTGATCTGGTTTGTTGAGCAAAGGAATAGTGCTAGAACATTCCCTGCGGAATTGGAGATACTCCTCCCTGCGTTCAGCTTCTTGTATCTCATTTTTGCTGGTTATCTTCCAACCACGCTTGCTTCATACAGTCTAGTGGGCGAGAAAGTCGAAAAGAGCCTAGAGCCGTTGCTTGCCACTCC
>DAHVAI010000455.1 GCA_027314685.1 Nitrososphaerota archaeon
TGGTCAATGGGATGGAGGCATAAGTGGAATTAGCTAGTATGGTGACTTGCGGGGGAACTGTTCCAGTAGACGGATCCAAGGATTGCAGCGAAACAACAACAGGTACAATTGATTTTTCTGGACTACCTGAAGGATCGTGCAGTTGGACGATTAGATTGTTGTAAGTCTGGTTGTTAGCGATCACAGTGGAAGGCTCAGCATAGAGTCCAAGAGTTGTAGCTGCCTTTGTGACTAGACCGAGATTTCCCTGGGCTGTAACGTAATCAGAGGCAGTAGCGGTAATCGTGGTATTCCCAGCCAAACCTGTTGTAGTGAAAGTAGCATACGCATAGCTCTGTCCAGCTGGGATCTCAACGACCTGCTGAACCGATCCGACGGAGGCAACGGAACTAGTTAGTGTAACAATAATGTTTCCAGGTGCAGGGGACGGGCTACTATTGTTCGCATTTATCACTTCAACGGCAATGTTCTGATGAGTTGCACCATCTGAGTAGAGAATTGGAGGTGCAAACTCAATAGCAAGAGAATCTGGAATGGATGCGCCGCTGCCGACCGTTGTCATAACAGCAGAGCCAGGAGCGAGACTTTCTGCTGAAGCAGTGATGACCGACTGGCCGGAGGAATTGGTTGCGGTGAACGTAGTATACGCATAATTTTGGTTTGCAGGAATAGTAAGAGGGCTCTGAACGTTTCCAACTTGGGTTATTGATGATGAAAGTGTCACAGTTATGCTGTTTGCAAGGTTTACTGGATTTCCAAAGGCATCGACGGCTTCAACCACCACACGCGAAGTCGTGCCTGATTGTGCGAGGATTTGATCTGGGCTCAAGAATACCTCCAGAGCAGTAGGTATACCTCCGAAGGTCTCTGTCTTCAAAGTTAGGTTAGCAGGTTGATACCCTTGCGCTACCGCATAAACAGTGGTTGTTCCTGGCAAAGTTGTTGTCGTGAAACTCACATCGTAGTACAAGTCTCCTGCAGGAAATGTAATGGTCGAAGGCAAAGTTCCGGTCTGGGCGTTTGATGAACTTAGTTGTATTGTCACGTCAGAACTAGGTATCACTGCGTCGCTCGAACCCGTGGCCACGAATTGGATGACTACGGCATTGTATGTGCCTCCGTCTGCAGGTAAGATTGGTGGCCGTGCGGAGAGAGACAACTCTACACCAGGCGTTGTCGCCGCCGCTGAACTGTGAGATATTCCAGAAATTAGAAGGGGAAATGCCGAAGCTATCATCAGTGAGAGAACTATTGCCACAATGAATTTTCTGAAACAGTAAAGTCTTGTTTTGGTCAAGTTAAGAAAAATCAGGAGTAAAGTCCATTCTTCTTATTATAGTGGTTGTGGACTCTACATCCTAATTTCAATTTCTAATCAAACAATTACAGGAAAAACATCTTGAGAATAAGTCTATTTCATTTAAAGGAAGAGACCGGATATGGATTTGGAATCTATACCAAGGCCCAGAGTTTGTAATCAAAACCGCATCTTCCTAAACCCTATTATTAGGACGGAAGCACTTTGGATTCATGAACACAAAAACTCTAAGGATGAAGAATAGCAAGAAGGGAGTTACTCCTGTCATTGCTACAATCATTCTGATCGCAGGAACACTCGTCTTGGCACTCGTCGTCGGCGCTTACACGTTTGGTCTCTTCGGTTCGAACGTGAAGACCGTCACACTATCATCAGCAACACTCTACGGAGGAGTAGCAAATGAGAAGGGGTACATTACCGGTACTACGTTGAACAGCACTAGCTACATAGTATTCTCACTCAACAACCCAGGTTCATCGTCGAGCATTACGGGAGTCACTCTAACAGGCTCTGGAATCAAAAGTATGACAACTTGGGAAAATAGCACAGCAGTAGCTGTTCCATTCACCTCCACTTCGGCAGGAGACTCGAACTACATGGCGGGTGGTCAAGTCACTTCGTACACATTGTACCCTACCATGGCAGCTGGCACAGGAGCTACACAATCGGTTACGACAGGACAGGTGTTCAACTACGTCATCTCCTTCGCTAACGGTCAGTCAGTTTCAGGTTCACTGATTGCACAATAGATCAGAACGAAATGGGGGAACTAAGGTTCCCTTTCCCTCCTCTTTTTATTTTCTTAATAGATCATGAATATCGACTAACTTGGTGAGAGTTATTGAATCCAATTATATCAGGAATTGCAGATTACCTGGATTATTTGTCAAAGCGAACATCGGAATTTAGATTACTAAACTTGCCTCAGAAAAGCCGAGTGTGCCAATATTGAAGAAATCGAGATTTCACAAGAGATCTAAATTAGCTATCAGTGCCGTGATCGGCTCAGTCATGATGATTGGTGTTACCCTTGCTGTGGGATTTGCTGCCTGGGCCTGGGCTTCCGGAGCCGCAAGTTCTAGCGAGAAAAGTTTTGGCAACTCCGTCTCTTGCAATATGAATTACTTGAATGAACATTTTTCAATAATTAACGTGAATTATACTTCACCTTCAAGTGTTACTGTGTGGTTTTACAACTATGGAAATACTAGCGTATACATAAAGGAGATCATAGCTAGTAACATCACAAGCATTTCTGGTGATTCTTGGTCTGATCCAATTACGGGAACGAATTCGATAGTTCCTTGCGCTAACTACGCATCAGTTTCGTATTATACCAAGCTACCTGCTGGCACAGTCACGCCAGTCACGTTCCAGGTTAGTGTTACTCTAATATCCGGAGTGATCTACCAGTTTGAAGCTTTAGGCATTTACGGCACTACATACACGTATCAGCAAACACGGTGATCCCTAGATGGATACTGGGAAATTAGGCAAGAGCTCTAGTCACAAAGGGGTATCTTCCATTGTTGGAGGCCTGATCGTATTCGGAATGATATTCTCAATTGCCTACGGATACTTTTACACCATTGGGCAGGACCAGAGAGTCTATCAAACTGCTCAACAACAAAGCTACGTCAATACTTCGCTTGCAGGAGAAGAGTCCGTATTCGTGACGGGGATGATATCTGGTGGCAAGGTAGCATTCATGTTAAACAATAGTGGCATTCCCGTCATAATAACAAGTTATCTGGTAACAGATCAAAGTGGGAAGGTGGACGCCTATTCGAGCGGAACCATATCGCAAGCTTCGTCCTGCAAGACAACCGCCACAGTTCCCTGCTCCTTGAATCAAGGGATCGGCACGATCTTAATCACTGGCATTGGTTATGCCGCAGGCAATTATTATACTATGAAAATAGTTACTAGCCGGGGCTCGACTTTCACAGGGACTTATCCCACAAACCAGATTACCTCTACATCGATCAACTCCATTGTTGCTTCTGGAATTGGATCCGTGGTTATGATTTTCAGTTCATTCGTCTTCTATCCATACTCACAAACTGGAGGCCCGTGGGTCATCAATCTTTCTAGCCCCATGAATGCCGCAATCACACCTTATTCGAAACACATGGTGCTGGGAGTGCAAGTAACTAATGACGACCCTCAAGCCGGAACGATAGTCTTGGACTCGCACACTGACTTGTGGACTTTTGTTTCTTGTTCAGGAGGCTGCGGAACTCAATCGATATTATTCTTCTACATAATGAATGTCGCTCCAAGTGGAACAGTAACAAGCACCTCACAGGGTTCTTTTGTACCAATCTCCATACCTTATGGTGCAACGGTCACATTGTATTTCGGATCTCAGAACGACCTTTCTCTAGGTAGTTACAATTATCAATCAATCACTGACGCCGTGGGTGAGCATGATGTCTTCCTTATTCTCTCTGGTACCAAGGTCTTAACCTCAAACTCGACTCTTTATTCACAAAATCTACCATTTGCGGCCACTTTCACCGCGGACAACATCGCCTCATATTCACAGAACGTCTATTCGTGTTCGCCTGGAACGCAGCAAAACTTCCAGCTCTCGATTACAAATTCCAAATATTCTGCTTATACCATAAACCAACTCACTGTTGATACCTCTGGGTTGTCAGTCGTTACTCCCATTTCCTCGCCGTCAGGATGGACTGGGAGCTACAATTCTAACACAGAGACCATTACCTGGTCGACGACCGGGTCAGGAATTGGTATTGGAAGCACTGTGACATTTTCATGGACTGCTAACATACCATCGGGAAGCGCTGGAACTCAGTACACGTTTCCCTCAACCGCGTACTTCAGCGGTGGATCAATCACTTCTCAACAGGTTACAACCGGCTGCTATATCGTCTGATTACGGAGAGATTTAGAGTTGCAACGACGGCGATTAGCATGTAGAAGAAAAGCTTACTCTACCATCATAGGAGGAGTAATCGTTCTGGCAATGGCATTCTCAATTCTGTATGGCTACTTTTTCTTTGTTTCTCAAGGAGATCAAATCCAGCTTAGCGCAACACTTCAAAATAACGAAGCATCTCTTCTGAAAACCGAAGAGAAATTCACTCTTACTGCATCTCTAATCGGTCCTGCCATTTCATTTACAGTTGACAACACCGGAATTCCTATAATAGTTGTTTCAGACATGATAACTGATACATCTACTGGACAAGTAGTTCAGTTCAATTCCGGATCAAACTCGGATCCATCGTTGCCCTGCTCTATCGGAGAAGGACAATCGGTCACATTCAACACGGGTTTCGTTTACCCAACCGGAGGAGAATATACGGTCAAGATCGTTACATCAAGAGGAAATACAGAGACCGCGCTATACCCATCGCTTCAACCATCATTGCGGGCTATTAATTCTCAGATCGCTGCAGGACTGGGTTCGCTGTCGTTGAATTTCTCCTCGTTTGCGTGTCACGTTTACACTCAAACGAGTGGTTCTTATGTAATTGATACCGCGCAATCGTATTCGGGCTCGCTAGTTCCTTATGCAACCCAGATCGTGTTTTCGCTTCAAGTCACGAACAACGATCCAAACCAGGCGTCTATCACAATCAATTCGCACTCAGATCTCTTCGTTTACCAGCAATGCGTCCAAGGTTGTGGGCAGCAACCGCTAATTGTATTTTACGTAGTTAACGTCGGATCTGGTGGAACCATCACAAGTACTTCTAAAGGATCATTTGCTCCAATAGTGATCCCATATGGCAACTCGACAACGCTATACTTTGCTTCGGTAAACGATCTCGCGCTAGGCTCATTCGCTCCGCTGGGAGTAAGCGGGTCGCACAGTTACGGTTATGGTGAAAACGATGTCTTCTTGGTCATAACCGGCGCAAACACATATTCCCAGGACGCGGTGCTATATGCACAGACTCTACCTTTCGCGGCATCGTATGTATCTGATAACATCGCATTCTTCTCGAATACTCCTGTCACGTGCACGCAAGGCACACTCAATACTTTCACATTAACAATCCTGAACTCTCAGTGGTCGAACCCAAAATACGCGATGAACGGTGTCACCATTAATGCAACAGCGCTTACATCCGCTACTGGGACATCTACTCCAACCTGGAAAGCCAGCGGTACCGGCACGATCACATTCACACCAACTAACTCCAACAAAGACGTACCTCCAGGCCAATCTATTACTTTCACTTGGAGCGGTACTGTATCTTCCGCAGTAGGAACACAGGAGATCTTTCCGCTTACAATTAGGTGGAGTGGTGGTACCGTGACTGTTCAGCAATCTGCAGTCGGGTGCTACGTGGGTTAGATTAGTGAGAATAAAGCCAGGCTGTAGCTTGTTTTCAAACGTATCCACAAATTTGTTCTGACTTCTTAGGAACGACATCATCGAAGTTAGCGACTCCTTTCCTAACTACATGATAACAGAAGATGCGGATATCCAAAGCGGCAAACCTCCCTAGATGATCAGGTTATGAGTAAACATGCGAGAATGTTTCGCACGAGAAGCTACTTTCTAGAACGAATCAGCTCAAAATCATTCGTATTCACATTCATTCTCGTGACGGCTCTATGCATAATGGATATAGGCGATCTTCGGATGGGCAAACTTGAATGGGGTATATCTTTCATATGATTCAGCATTGAGCTACTACACGATTCTAAGTCTGTACTTGTTCTGCGTGATGGAAGGATTTGGTCTGTCACTCTTGGTTTGGACAGGGAAGCTTGCACTTTCCAATTGTAAGAGTCACTCTCAGACAAATCGTTATATTTAATTGAACACTTCTATGTTAGCTTATTCCCACTATTGTGCAAGAGGTAACTCGTGGTAATCTGACCGTCAGAGAGACTGATTTTCAATAGATACGACGCATCGATTGTTATGGTGGCAACTGGTAACTATACGGGGTAGATTTTGAAAGGACACATAATTCCTCCCGCCAAGCGACTTCGACCATTAGGAAACAAGACATTTCCCACTTGATTATTGTTTGATGTCGACCAACGTGCAATAGGGTTGGTCCACTCGCAATCGTTCAATTGCAGCTAGGTAATGTTCTATTTAGGCCCTTTATCGCGCTCCATAATAGGCTTGCTGTAGATATGATGGTTAGTTTGTCAGTACTAGGCGCCTGAAGTGAGCATTCCAGTAATCATGGTCATCTTTTCAGAGTTTGGTGCAATCAAACCGAATGAGATTTCGGCGAGAACAAATGCACAAACCAGGGATATTGAAAATAGAATCATCACTGCGATCGCAGGAGTAAATCCACGAGAGTCCCTCGATCCAATTTGGTGCCTAGGAATTAATGTAACCACTCAAGAATTGAATTTTATCAATAGGGTATGTCATACTTAATCGGGATTAATTAATTGCTCAGACTACAGGCATCTGAAATTGCGAAGAATTCTATCCGCGGCTAGGATTCGAGCTTAGTACCAACAAATAGAATTTACGCTCCACAAGCAATAATCATACTTTGATGGGCTAACATAATCTAATCGTGCATTTCACCCGTGGAACTTCAAGTTGCATTGAAGAGACTACGGATCGAATCGCATGACTGTGAGTTAGTATGTATACTGGAAACACATTAGCGCCTGATGGAAGGGCAATCATAACCAAAGTGGTCTCAGACTGCGCGAACAGTGAAATTGCGCTCGATAGTTTAGCTCAATGGGCTTTCAATCCCACTGGAAGGGCAGGAGGCTACGAGATTGAGGAGAACTATCTTTCGATTAAGGAGAACTTGGTCGACCGGTTCAATCTTTCGGACAGGAACGCTTCTGAAGTCGTTCAGAATCTGAGGGCTTATGGAACAAAGTTCATGCTACTTGCCACGGATCCTCTAGAGATCAGAGCAACAATTCTCGAAATGCTCCAGTCAGAGCTTGGCGAAAAGTGGCGTTTGGGGATGCTAAAGAGAATGTCAAAGGCGTCCAATGACACGAAGAAACTTGCTTTTCTTATTCTCTACTTGATGCAGCACGGATTTGAAATTAACGTTCTAGAGAATGTCTTAGACGAAATCCAGACTTTTCATGTTGCGACTTTTGAAAAGCAGTTCTCCGTTTCAGATCGACTGCGCGACCTCCGAGAGATAGGATTACTTAATCAACTAATTTACACTAGTGAAAATTCAAATAAACAAAACATTCACGTCATGAACTCTATCGTTTCTGCTGCAATGTTTGGATTCAAGCTCAAAGATCTGAAGATCAACACCGACACAAAAGGCCTGGTTGATCATCTTTACGAGAAGAGAGCCTACGACCAGCTTGTATCATATGACGAACTATGCTGTTCAAATTTTGGAATTAAGAAGTTACAGAATATCCAAGAAAAGAATAGTTTTGACAAGAAAATCGTGGGAATACATCAGGGGCTAGCTGCAATATCGCCATTCATGCTTGAAACAATTAGAGATGATATTGAAGGTGTAAAGCGAAGAACACTCGATACATACGAGCTTCGAATTGACACTTCGCTCTTGGCATCCATTAGAGAGACATGGCCAGATGGGAGGGTTGACCTGCTTCATCCCAAGGAAACTCAAACGTTATGGCGACTCGATAACGCGATAGATCCAAAGCTCTATGTTTTTGCCGCGCCTTGGGTGCACAAGATCGATCTTGATTCACTATCATTAAAGTTAGATGTCGCCAAAGTCTCGACACTAGTCTGTGTTGTCTTTAACCAAATTCCGGAATCTGTCAAAGAGATTTTGAAAGATAGAGAATCAGATTACGGTCAGTTGCTGTTGATTTATCCAACAAGTCAGAAGGAGGTGCGTATTGAGCAGCTCTCTGGAGCGAGTACTCCATTTTCTAGCACAATCACAAAATCGATTGTTAGGGCTCTCGACCTTTCTATTTCGACCTCAGATCTTACAAAGACACCTCAAAAAGCCTTGGGTGTTGAGGTGGGCCTTGGATCACAATATGCAGGGAAATCTACGGGACCCAGACTTCTCATAGGTATGCAGGAGACCAAAGGGATTTACTGGGTGCCTACTAGGGAGCGGAACTGGAATTTCGGAGTCTTTGGAGAGAGTGGGAGTGGAAAGACCCAGACAATCAAGAAAATCCTATCACAGTTGAAAGCAAACCATCTCTCATTTCTCGTATTGGACTCTTTTGGAGAGTACGTGGCAAACGATCTCACAAATCCAGAGTTTGGAATCGTAATAAGTGCTAACGAGATTTCTGTCAACCCACTAGAGATTGCAAAGGGGGATTCTTTCCGCGGTAAGGTTGCCATAATCCTCGATACATTCAAAGCAATTTTCAACCTCAGTGAACAAGAACTATCATATCTTCAGAACGGGATTAGGCGAATATATCTCGAGAAGGGAATCATAGAAGACAAACCGCAAACATGGTCACGGCTACCACCCACTTTCGTGGAGCTTCATAACACTCTCGTCAGAATGGAGGAGTCTTCTAAAGAAGTAAGAGGATTACTTCATAAGATCGAGGCCTCGTTAAAGTCGTCTCTCTTTTCGCGCACAAAGACTGTAATCCCATTCGAAAAGCTTGTATCCGGTCCGGTTGTCCTTCATCTCGGCGGTATGCAGACAAACGAAATGAAATCACTGGCCTCTGAATTCATCCTTGCCAAAGTGCCACGGTATGTAGAGAATGCCACGGGAGAACCACAATTGTTTTTAGTGGTTGACGGCACGCCGAATCTCTTCAAGAAATACACGAGCTCTCTAAAATTGCTCATGGAAGCAAGAAGCAGAGGCATCGGTGTAATCTTTCCCTATCGCGACCCAAACAATCTTCCAGAAATCGCGTTCAATTCGACTGCAACCATAATGACATTTAGACAATCTGATTCCAAGGTCGCGAAATTGACGGCAGAGCGACTTGGCACGACAGAGCAAACATTGAACAAGAATCTCATAGACAAATTCTCGGCAGTGGTAAGGTTTTCATCAATGACCGAGGTTCAAAGACTGACTGCCTCACCGTACTCACAGAAATGAGCAACGTCTAAAATAATGAAAAGATCGACTTGAGAATACGTACTGTATTCGATAACGGCCGTCTACTACGAATATAGTATCTACTGTGGTATTGGCGGCACTTCGAGCCATTCTGGCCTTTGGAAGTGATCGTTCAGCTAGTTTGCGGATCGAAGCAACCGGCTCGCTGCTAGATTTTAGTAAGCGCCAGTGTCAGATCGCAGCTCAGCCAGGCTCAAGGGATGATAGCAACCTTCAGGGCTTTGTGGACTAGCAATTCTTCTCAATTCTCATGTAGCTTTTGGCTCGGCTTAATTCTCATTGTGTAGGAGATGATACGATCTATCCTTTTCCAATAAATAATTCTCACAGATGGTAACTTCAAATATGAAATTGGTTTTACAGAAAAAATGTACATGAGATTAAGCTCAAGGCACTTTAATAAAGAACACTTATCCAAAGCCGTTGTCAGAGAAGATTTGAGCCAAAATCTGTATAACAATGATACCCAAGTCAGAAGGTCGAGAATGGAGACAATGTTTGACATTCTCAAGACAATCGCAAG
>DAHVAI010000458.1 GCA_027314685.1 Nitrososphaerota archaeon
GAACTGCATGTGCTGTGGTCGCCGAGCCCGCAAAGAAGTCAAGAACGATGTCTTGGCTGTTGGCACTTGTTGCAAGTTTGAGCATCTTCATAATCAATGTTGTTGGTTTGGGAGTGTCGAAAGGCGTTTCTCCTGTAAATAACGCTTTAAGTTCGCCAACAGCATCTCTTGTGGTTCCTACTTCCTTTCCGAACCAAATTGTCTCTGGAGCCCTTCCTACAACATTCTTCAAATATATCTTGTGTATCATTCGAGACTCATCGTCGCTAAATGTAATTTCTCCAGATTCTCTCTTCTTCTGTATCGTTTCTTTGCTCCACCTCCAGCCGTTCTTAGGTGGTTTAATAATTTTCCCCGATGGGGTGGTGATGTCAAAAATCAAATTCGGCCTATAAAGAGCGTTACGGACATCACCGGACCTCCATGAGCCATTCGGATCGTTATCAGGATTTGAATAGCTCTTGTTATGCTCTTCGGTTCTTTCCATCACTTCTAGGGAGAAATTAGGCGATGCCTGGTAAATCAGAATATAGTTATGATGCACTGAGAACTTTTCTACATACCCTTTAGGTTGGATGCTATGCTGCCAGACGACACAAGCCAAAAAATTCTCTTCGCCAAAAATCTCATTCATAATCTGCCGTAGGTTCGCAACCTCTGTATCGTCGATTGTGACGAATATAGCGCCATCATCTCGAAGCAGTTGCCGCGCAATGAACAGACGTGGATACATCATTGAGAGCCACGAACTGTGAAACCTGCCACTCGTCTCAGGGTTACTCGTAAGGAGTGTTCCGTCCGTCGATGTCTGGCGTGTAATCTTTAGGTAAACGTCCAAAGGATCAGCGAAATTATCCTCATAGACGAAGTCTCTTCCCGTATTATAGGGCGGATCGATATATATCATCTTGACTTTCCCGAAATATGATTTGGAAATAAGCTTCAGAACCTCAAGATTCTCCCCCTCTATGAAGATGTTTCTCGTGACATCAAATTCCACGGATTGAGACCTGTCTGGAATAAGCGTTCCTTGGCTGGGCAGTTGCAACACTTGGATTGCTTTCCATTTCCCTGACCAAGAAAATGTAAATCTATCAGTCTTAGAATCTACCAAGTCACCGAGAAACATACGGAGCTTTTCAAAATCCACTTTGTCCTCGGAAAAGGCTTCGGGAAAATCCTGCCGGAATCTCAGTACGTAGTCTTCCGTGAAACTAACGGATTCCCGCGCGACCCTCGCTCGCTTAATTTGTCGCGGCTTTTCGCCGAGTCGTTCCTGATCCTCATTTAGTTTTCCCGCTTTCACAGCCTGACCCTCGAGATTCAGTCATTCCAAGTCGAATTGTAGAAGCAATGGCCTCCATATACTAGAAATTTGTCTCGACTCACTAATTCTTAA
>DAHVAI010000460.1 GCA_027314685.1 Nitrososphaerota archaeon
GTAACTTTGTTGTTGTTTTCCTGAGTCTGATGATAGAACGAGCGTGCAGACAGAGGATATCCGGTTATGAAAAATGGTACTTCAAACTCCTTTGATATGAGCTTCTCAGACTCCGTCGGCAGATCTTCTCCCCACTCGAAAGACAGTCCTCGTTTGATCGACATTTCTCTCGCTTCGTCGTATGAAATTCTGGGGAATGGGACTTCGAGCGGCCTTAGTTTACGCCCAAGGACTTCCAAATCGGCAGCTCTCTTGCTCAAAACTCGCTCTGTCATCGCGCTGACGAGCCCCTCTTGCAATCGAATGTTGTCTTCTTGCGAAGCGAAAGCCTGCTCTGCCTCGATCATCCAGAACTCTGTAAGATGTTTGCTTGTCTTTGATTTCTCAGCTCTGAAGGCTGGTTGGAATATGAAGACTTTGCCGAAGGCCATTATCGCTGCTTCTTCGTAAAGCTGAGCGCTCTGACTGAGGTAAGCTTTCTTGTCAAAGTAGTTTATCTCAAAAAGGGTCGCCCCGCCCTCGACTGCATTCTGAACAATGGTGGGAGCTGAAACTAGAGTGAAATTCTTCTCTACAAAGTAATTGAAAGTCGCATACACAACCTCTGCTCTGATTCTCAGGACGGCAGACGTCCGTTTACCTCTTATCGAAAGATGTCTTCGATCAAACAAGTAGGAGCTTGACTTGACAGAGCTCTTTGTGATTGGCCACTTTTCCGAAAGAGCGATTATCATGAAGTCCTTGACGGTAATCTCTTTTCCCCCAGGTGCCCGTTTATCTTCCCTTAGGAGTCCGGTGACAGAGACCGCCGATTCCCTAGTAGCGGATTCAAAATCTAAAAACGCTTGGTTTGACACTTTGTCTTTTTTACACGCAACCTGAATGTACCCAGTTCCGTCACGAATCGTTGCGAATTTTATGCCGCCGATTGAACTCTTTGTAACGATCCAACCCTTTATCGTGACTGAGACTCCAGAAGCAAGAGCAAAAACCTCGTTGATGGAATTTGATCTCACATCTGACTGAGTCGGATTAGTAGTCAATAACCAGCAACGCCCAAGAAAATTTCTTCGCTCTTTTGAATCCTTCGTTAGAGGTAGGATTCCGCGATCTGCGCCGTAGTCTCAATCCCTCTGTGTCTCATAGAGACCGACCTTAGTTTCTCTACACTATTTCTGATCTCGGAGCTATTCAAACACGATTCGATTGAGTCAACCAGAGTGCTATCCGTAAGATTCTCAGAAGTGACCTTCAAGCCAATTCCAAGCGCCTCGCATTTTATAGCGTTCCATAGCTGCTCGGAGTGGTTGGCAATAGGAACGTACACGGCCGGTTTCGCTTGGTCTATACATTGGCTTATCGTAGTATGACCAGCCCTTGAGACAACCGCCTGAGCTATTGAAAGCAACTCATTTTTTATTGGGCACCACTCGTACATCCAAAGATTATTTGCCAACTTGACTGGCAATTGCGATCCCTCGGGTTGTCCTAGCGATACTACCACGTTGTATCTCTTGGAAAGTATCTTACCTGCTTCCATTGACGCCTTTACGAATCTGGACTTGGTTGCACTAGGACCACTGATCTGAATAAAGACGAGCGGACGGTTATCCAGACCCAACAGTGACTTCGCCTTTGCAACACTCGCGGCATCAGCATCCAGGCTGTTTGTCATAAAGCCCACGTATCTTATTCTTCTAGCAGGCACAGTTCCAGTAACGTTTGCCTCT
The DNA here is from genome assembly GCA_027314685.1 of Nitrososphaerota archaeon. Next base: position 1,731 of record DAHVAI010000460.1, read on the forward strand.
CCAATCGTGTAAGGCGGCGGAAGGTCTGGCATCAAGACTTCGTCACTTAGAGTCCAAAGCAATCCCAGGACATTACCTTCAATGTTTTCAAACTCACGCGAAAGAAAGCTTCGCCGGAATCTTGGAGGGAAGAGAATCTTGAACTGATTTAGGATTGTTATCACAGGATAAGAACGCATGCATGCCGCGAATACACCAGAGAGTCGGGAGTCACAGATCACCATATTTGGTTGGAAACTGGACATCATTCTCCGTTCGAAGGAAACCTGCTTAGAGAAAACAAGCAGCGCGATTGGGAATCGCGTGAAGGAACCGCGTGATGAAAAACCGCCAGTGTCGCTCCAACGAAGGTCAATTGAGGGACATTCGTAAACTCTTTCACCATGCGCATGAAAAAAATCTAGCCCTTCTTCGAAGCTAGAGTAGAGGAATTCGTCCCCTGGCCGCTTCAACTTCTCTGCGAGAGCGTGGACCCTAGTCACATGCCCGAGGCCAGATCCAAATGTAGGAAGATAAAACTTGCGCAAGGTCGCCTGTATAGGTTACTTTTGAAAAGATGATCTAAAGCTTTCGCTTGAAACGAGTTTTGGATGTTCTGTCATAAGATTATGAAAGAATCACGTTTCCTCGCGGTGTGATTTCCTCAAAAATCTTGGTTTGAAACTTGTAGATTTGAGTGTTCGGCTTGAGCCATTGATTGCTTCCAGCGCCTGCCTTAATTCCAAGATTTTCGAGGAAGCTCTTCGCCGTCCAATTGAACTCCGTAGCAACTTGCGGCAACAACAGTCCCGACCCAAAATCCCACTTCATTATGAGCCCGTCAAGACCAACTTTGATTTTTGAGGGAATGTCCTCCGGGTTTGATACATTGATTTTCTCAGGTCGGGTTAACATGCTAACCTCTACCAAGAGTCTATCAAGTTCAGAAAGGCGGACAGGCTCAAACCTTGGATCTTGGGTGGCCGCATAAATAGCAGCGTTCGTGAGTGCCAGAGAAAGCTTGTAAACGGGCTCTGAGAATCCTATGCACCCCCTAAGAGACTTTCGATTATCATCGATCTTCAAAGTCACGAAGCAGCCCATCTTTTGCTCAAACCGTCGGTCTTGAATCAACTCTTCCGCTATCTCGGTCTTCATCGTGGTGAGGTATCGATGAATTGTCTGCCTAACCGTGCCCACAAGCAATGGTCCGTCCTCTGCACAGAACCCAAAATCTTTATCTCCGCTTTTTGGTTTCAAGATCCCACTTTCTGACTTTTATTCATTAGTAATCGATTTACATCATCGAAAAGTTTTGACATTCTCTTCCAGTGACTCCCTTTCCAAAAGTCCTTTCCACAGTCTGAACATGAAAGAATCGGCTCGTCTTTGTTCATTCTTCCTGAATCTGCCAAAATGCCATTGCAGACAGAACATCTCGCAGTGCGATTATTGGAAATTTGAGATAATCCAATTCTCGACAAGACTTCGAACAAGATATCTCTCTGGGACCTCGATCTGATCAGAATTGTCTTAGTTCCTCTTCTCTTAGCGAGAAAATAAAGTTCAATGTCAGAAGTAACAAGCCATCTGTTGGTCTTCTTTGCCGAGCGCAGAAGTTGGATGTCAGTTGATTTGGAATCATACCAAGCGTCGAAACCCAAGATTCTGAGTTTCCTTGCGAGTGAACCAAGCATGCCATCTATCAAGAATTGCGAGTCGCTTTTTTGACTGACTTCACTCAGTTTCATTTCAAGCCTCTGTTAATGCTTATCAGAAACTATCTTGTAACCACCGGAGGGGAGAACTCGGATGATCTCGTCTATTGAAATCTTCTTTGCGGTTTCTTTATCTGCCTGATCCTTCACGCCATTCACAAGTTGTTGTTTAACTCGCTTAGCAAACTCGCTTGCCTTCTCTTTCCCAGGAGATATCCTCACTTTGCTCTCACAGTAGTCAGATATTGACTTATCGGGTCCACAAACCACTACCGCAGTCACAGAGCGCTCAGTGTCAGTAGTTTTCTCGTCGGGTAGATGAAACGAGAGCCCAACACAGAGCTCAACCTTCAGATGCCTGACCAAGTTCTTCTTTCCTTCTACAAAGAATGAGCCTCTAGGAAGGTATTCTCCTGAGGGAGCGCTCCTACTCACTTGGTCTCCAAAAACCCAATAGGCATCTGCCGAGCCCAACTCATCCTTCCAACCTCTGCTGAAGCTAACAGTTGCCTGACCCAACTCGAGCGCTAGTTCATCTCCAGGGTTTTCTTTTTCTCCCCCGCTAGCGAGAACGAAGAATGGGGAGCCGTGAAGATCTGCATGAAACACTACGTCGTCCGCTCCAAGATGCTTATTTACTATTACGCTGTTGGAAGTCGCGTCTCGCCCTCCTACGACCAGTCTTCCATCAGAAGTGTAGAACCATCGATATCGCTCGTACCATTGTTTCTCGCGCCTTTCGGTGATTATTTTACGACTCTCTCGCTCCTCTTGCGA